>CANGSR010000042.1 GCA_947456055.1 Chitinophagaceae bacterium | reverse complement strand
GTGGTAACAGGTCTCAGTGCAGGTACAGTAACTATTTCTTACACGGTTACTAATCCAGGTTGTGCATCAGCAGCTACATCAGTTATTAGTGTAGGCCCTGCTCCACATAATCACGGAACAGTATCTGCAGGCACTGTAAATGTATGTGTAGGTTCAGTATTAGGATTAACAAATGAAAATGTAGGCGGTGTATGGAGCAGCAGCGATAACAGTGTTGCAATAGTAGATGCAGAAACAGGAGTAGTGAAGGGAATTACACAGGGACGTGCCATTATCACTTACAACACAATATCTGATACTACCGGAACATCAACTACAATTACAACAATTTTAGTAAATCAATTGCCAACAGTTCTGAATATTACTACTGATAATGGAACTAGTGTAGATGCGGGCAAGACAGTAACACTCAAAGCAAATGTTTCTGATGCATCGGCTACCCCAACTTACCAGTGGTCAGTAAACGGAGTAAGTGTAGCAGGTGCTACCGGCGGTCAATTCGAAAGGATAATTAATGAGCATGAAACAATTAGTTGCACTGCGATTGGCAGCAACGGATGTGATTACTCTGTGACAGGTTCAGTTACAATGAACGTTAACTCAGTGAATATCAATGCGATTACTGCAGATATTAGTGATGTTAAAATCGTTCCAAATCCGAACAAGGGTGCATTTACAATTAAAGGTTCAACAGGTTCTGTAAGTGATGAAATGGTGAGTGTAGAGATTACAGATATGCTGGGTCAGGTTGTTTATACTGCAAAAGTTACAGCCCATAACGGTAAGATTGAAGAACGAATTGTATTAAGTGAGTCTTTATCTAACGGCATGTACAATTTGAGTCTGCGGACAGATAAGGTCAGTACGGTATTCCATATGGTGATAGAGCAATAGTGTATAGTAAATATGGATTTTTTTAAAAAGGTGTCTCAAAATTGAGACACCTTTTTAAATTTATATTTGTTAATCGTTTGACATTAACTTTTCAATTTGCATACTTTTTATTCATTCTTTCGAATTGGTTAACTAAATTGCCTACCATAATGTTAATAGTATCTCTTCAACTGGTAATGCTTCCTTTTAAAGCTCCCATTTCATGAGGCCATCATAAATACAACATTATTATATAGGGAACCATTAATTGTAAGAAGCTAAAAACTTAAATTTGTTAACTTGAAAACCATAACCTGTGGGTAAATTAGATTCATAAAAATTAAAAACTAACCAACAGTTAATGATCCACAAAACAACCGGATGAGCAATTCAAGCTCAATTCCTCTTTTTCCTAATTCAAGCACTTTTTCTACCATTACAGCAAATAACTTATCAGGGCAAATAATCACCCCCTTAAATTTGTCTTGAAAAAAATATTGCAAAAATCCAATAAATTAACAATCATGAAGAAAAAACTAATACTTCTCCCTATTGCAGGTATCTTTTTATACCTGGGTTTATCAAGCTATTCAAGTGGACCAGGGTCTATGCTGGGTGCTGATTTATCAGGTGCCAGTGGCACTGCCACCTGTAGCACAGGTAGTTCTTGCCATAGTACCACGTCAAGTAGTACTACAGCGCCTGCCGTGGGCATACAATTACTAGATGCTGGCACTCCTGTTACCTCTTATTTGGGCAGTCATTCATATACCATCCGAGTTACCGGCAGGCAAACATCAGCTACACTCACCCTTCCTAACTTTGGTTTCCAGATATCAGCCGTAAATACATCTACAACAACCAACGCTGGAACGATGACTGCCTCAAGTGGTGGTCACTTAGGCACATATGGTGGCATAAATATTGTTGAGCAGTCTTCTGCCTTACCGGCCACAACAGGTACAGGCGGTGCCGGCACAACATATGTGGTTGATATCCCATGGACTTCACCAGTTGCTGGAACCGGAAGTGTTTCGTTTTTTGCAATCATTAATGCAGTTAACGCAAATGGCAGTGCTGACGCAGGTGATAAATGGGGACGCACCTCATTGGTAATGCCCGAATCATCAATAATTATGAGTAGCATTACCGGCACAATGAGTGCATGCGTTGGGTCTACAGCTACACTAAGCGACGCAACCCCAGGTGGCACATGGTCAAGCAGTAATCCTGCTGTAGCTACTATTGGTTCTGCAACAGGTATTTATACCGGGGTTTCAGCCGGAACTGCCATTATAACTTATTCGGTTATTTCTGCTGGTTCTACAACTGCTACTGTAACAATTACCGATGTACCATCAGCAGGTAGTATTACTGGTTCATCATTGGTTTGTGTAGGTTATACAACCACATTGGCTGATGCTGCCGGTCCTGGGACATGGACCAGCAGTAATACAGCAATGGCCACTGTGTCTTCATCAGGGGTTGTAACTGGCGTTGCTGCTGGCACAGTAACTATTTCATGTTCTTATACCAATTCTTGCGGCACTGCTTCTGCCACGCACACCATGACTGTAAACCCGCATAGCATGTGTTCTTTAGGTATGACTTCAACCAACAATAACTCAGACCCAACATTAACAGTGTTGCCTAACCCAAATAATGGCTCATTTACGATAAACCTCAATTCAGAAAAAGCTGAACCTGTACAAATTACCATAACCAATATTACAGGTGCGGTGGTAAAGGAATTAGCTGCAACTACTAACAATCCAACTGAAATTAACTTTAACCAAAATATACCCGGTGTATATTTCATTTCTGCAACAACAAACGGCGGTAAATATTTCACCAAAATGATAATCAGATAGGGGGCTTCCTTTCATAAGCTGGCCGGTGGGGTAATTCCTGCCGGCTTTTTTTGCTATGTTTTCACATAATATTATAGGATTTCACTCCAAAACTTTAACCAAAAGGAAATAAAACCCCGCCACATTTGTAGTAAATGATTTTTTTTTGAAATCAATTGCATTTCTGATAACCCTTTACTACATTTGATTATTATCCGGTAACCCATGAGCTGATATTTATGTGTAAAATACCTTCCTATATTCGTGGCGTTCTCCTGATTTTGTTTATTTTCCTACAAACAAATTCATTAGCTACCCATATTGTTGGTGCCGACCTGTTTTACTCCTACGTATCAGGAAATACTTATCAGATTACTCTTGTAGCCTTTGGCGATTGTGCCGGTTCTTCTTTCCCGGCCCTCCCATTGAGTACACCTGTCATTTGTATATATGATGGTAATACCTCTGTAGCCAGCATTACCCTTGCCTTGCAGGCTCCCACTAACGGGGTAGAAATTACCCCGGTCTGTCCTGCAGATACCAACCTAACCCAATGTACCAATGCTTCCTACGCAATTCCCGGCATTAAAAAATTTGTATATACCGGAAACTATACCCTCCCATATACCTCAAGTGTATGGCGTTTCCTGTTTACAGGCTATATGGGTGCAAGTGGCGGATCGGCAGGCAGGGGTTCAGGTATTACTAATATCCTAAGTCCGGGTACAAGTATTATCCAATTAATTGACACACTTAATAATACGGTATACCACAATACAAATCCTGCTTTAACCATCCTACCCACACCATTTTTCTGTTTAATGAGTGGCGACAACTATAATCCCGGTGCACATGATATAGATGGAGATTCATTGATGTTCTCTTTGATTACCGCTAATAATGGCACAGCTTCATGTGCATCTATCGGGGGTACAGTAACTTATGCAACTGGGTATACCGGAGCATCACCGCTGGCTACGACGGCTTACTCTTTTAATCCATTTACCGGCCAGATATCATTCACTCCCAGCACTTTACAAAGATCACTGGTGGTCTATAACATTGATGAATACCGGTCGGGATCCTTTGTTGGTTCTTGCCAAAGGGAAATGACCTTTCTTGTATTAACGTGTACTGATATCCCCCCTACTGGCGGTTTCGTTTCCAGTACGTCGGGTACCATAATTGACAGTTCCGATTTTAATATTTGCCAAAATGCGGGAGCTTTTTCAATCATCTTAAGACCTACAGAAGTAGATACTTTTAACAATATAACAGTTACGGCATCCGGGCTACCCGCAGGAGCCACCTTTACTACTACAGGCAACGGCACTCCCCACCCCATATGCACCTTTTCATGGAATACTACCCTGGCAACTGTTGGTGCCTATACCTTTTACATTACATTCCAGGACAATAACTGCCCATTATCGGGTACCCAAACAAGGGCGTATACTATCAACGTTCTACCATATCCTATTGTTGATGCAGGGCCAAATGTGAGTATTTGCCAGGGTGTATCAACAACACTTACCGCAACAGGCACAACAAGTTACACCTGGTCGCCAGGAACAGGGTTATCGTGTACCTCTTGTACCAGCCCTGTGGCAACTCCATCTGTAACGATCCTTTATACAGTTACAGGAACAGCAATAAACGGATGCACCAACACAGATACTGTGAGGGTAAATATTAAGCCACTTCCTGCAATTAATGCTGGCCTCCCGGTATCAATATGCCCTGCCGCATCAACTACATTAAGTGCAACCGGGGGAGTGAGTTATACCTGGATACCTGCTAGTACATTATCATGCACTACTTGCGCCAATCCAATAGCTACACCTGGCATTACAACTATTTATAGCCTGACCGGAGTAGGGGCCAACGGATGCATTAATACCAGTACTGTAACAGTAACAGTGAACCCATTACCAGTTATTTCCGTGCCGCCAGTATCAGTCTGCTCAGGATTTTCAGTTTCATTGTACCCTACCGGGGGTGTATCCTATACCTGGTCACCTGGTTCTGGACTATCATGTACTGCCTGCACCAATCCAGTAGCCAACCCAACATCAACAACCGTATATACAGTAACCGGAATGGATATTAATGGCTGTGTGAACACAGCCAGTGTTACTGTTACTGTAGCACCAATACCTGCCCCGCCTACTATAGTTAGCCCTGTATACTACTGCCAATTTGCCTCATCTACACCACTATCCGCCACAGGAACATCATTGCTTTGGTTTACAACGGCTACCGGTGGCACAGGAATTACTTCGGCACCTATACCCGGTACCGGAACAGTGGGTACAACCAACTGGTATGTAAGCCAAACAATAGGAGGCTGTACAAGTCCAAGGGATTCTATTTCTGTTACCATTAAACCCCTGCCGACCATAAATATATCCCCTACAGCAGCAGCAATATGCACCGGGCAAAGTACCACTTTCACTGCCTCAGGTGGGGTAAGCTATACATGGTCGCCTACTACCGCCTTAAGTTCTGGAGTTACACCAACTGTTACCGCCAGCCCAACCACTACTACAACGTATACTGTAGTAGGTATTGGCACCAACGGCTGCTCAAATAGTGCAAGTATTCCTGTTACAGTTCACCCATTACCAATTGTTGCTGTTACCCCTGCCGCCCCTACTATTTGTATTGGCTCAGGCGTGGTATTGACCGCTACCGGTGCAGTAGCCTACAGCTGGACTCCTACTACCGGCCTAAGCAGTGGTGCCGGCACCAGTGTTACAGCTTCGCCTGGTACCACCACCACCTACCTGGTTACAGGCACTGATGCTAACCTTTGTGTAAATACCACAACAGTAACTGTAAGGGTCAACCCTATACCACCTGCGCCAACTGTAATATCACCAATAACCTATTGCCAAAATGCCACATCTACTGCACTAACAGCAACTGGCACCGGACTTTTATGGTATTTATTAGCCACTGGTGGTACATCTTCAGCTACCGCACCTATACCTTCTACTACTGTAGCCGGAGCCTTTATCTGGTATGTAAGCCAGACTGTTGGAGGTTGTGAAAGTCCGAGGTCTTCCATTACAGTTATTGTAAACCCACTTCCGGTTGTTACTTTATCCCCACCCGCACCTGCCATTTGCGAAGGACAGGATATTGGGCTAAATGCTAGTGGTGCAACCACCTATACATGGTCACCAGGAACAGGATTAAGCCTAATGACCGGGGCTCATGTTTTGGCTTCACCTACTACTACCACTACATATACTGTCATAGGCACTGATGGTAATGGTTGCTCAGCCAGGGCTACTATTACAGTTGTGGTACACCAGCTACCTAACGTGGTTCTAACACCTGCAAATGCATCAATTTGCATAGGCTCTAGTGAAACACTTACAGCTACAGGTGCGGCTACATATGTATGGACACCTGCTGATATGCTGAACACCAATACCGGAACTCCTGTTATTACCACGCCTACTGTTTCAGTAATCTATTCCGTAACAGGAACCGATGCTTTTGGATGCGTTAATACTTCAGGAACTACTATTATCGTTTATCCAATACCACCTGCACCAGTGGTTTCTAATCCTGTGTTTTATTGCCAGCATGCCCCGGCAGTTCCTCTGGTGGCAACTGGCACATCTCTTCTATGGTATACAGTACCCACCGGTGGAACAGGTAGCCCTATTGACCCTACACCGGCCACAGATGTAGTAGGTACTTTTATTTGGTATGTAAGCCAAACTGTAAATGGCTGTGAAAGCCCAAGGGACACACTTGATGTAATAATTACAGTAAATGCTGAAACAGATTTTGACTATAGTATAAAATACGGATGTATTCAGGATACTGTATATTTTACCAATAATTCACAAAATGCCTATAAGTATTTATGGACATTTGGCACCAAACCAGTAAGTTTTGATACAAATGCCAACCCCATTCATTATTTCATTGCAACACTTGATGCCACCTATTATACTGTAAAACTAGTGGGTTATAACCCTGTTTGTTACCAGGATAGTACTACCAAAACCATTACTATTAATGGTTCACCACACATTTACTTCCTGAATAACCTTTCGCCTGATGCCACAATACCATTGGGTAGTACCACACAGTTGAATGTGGATGGGGGAATCAAATATCTTTGGTCACCCAATGATGGCTCATTAAGCAACCCTAATATCAATAATCCCCAAGCCACACCAACCGACGACATTACTTATATTGTTAAAGCTTTCGACCAAAATGGCTGCCAGGATTCTGGGTTCGTAAATATCAAGGTCTACTATAATGACTCTGAATTTATCCCATCAGCATTCAGCCCTAATGGTGATGGACTCAATGATATCTTCAGAATAGGTAACCTAAAATATTCAAAACTCGAAGAATTCTCCATTTATAACCGCTGGGGACAACTGGTATTCAAAACTAATGACCCTCTAAAAGGTTGGGATGGCTTCTATCAAGGAGTTCCACAAGACCTTGGCGTATATAATTACCTGGTAGTCATCAGCCGACCCGACAAGACCCAGTTTACTATGAAGGGAAATGTAACCTTGATAAGGTAGGGATTTAAAATCTAACCTTACCCATATATCCCCAACATCTTATCCATACTCTGTTCCAGTCCAATTTGTGCAAAATTACTCATGCTACCAAATTCAGCATATTCTGTAACTGTCATTTCAGTTTGGGTAGCGCTCAGTGCTTTGAAAGTAACAATCGTTTTAATGTCTAATGGAAAATCAGCAGGCATGCCCAATAATTTCGGGTCTGTTTTTTTACCATCTTCATCTGCCAGGTTTTGGATAAACTCAATAGTGATGAATGGCACAATATTTACATACTCCCAAATAGAATAAAATTCCTGTCCTCCCATTTCTTTAGGAGCTTTCATACTTACCAGAGACTTTCCTCCTACCCTAAAATCAATTATAGCCACCGGTGAAGTAAAATACTTAGGCCCCCACCAGCGCATCACCAGTTCGGGTTCAGTCCAAATTTTCCATACCAACTCTACCGGGGCATTAAATACCCTACTTACTTCTATTTGTTTTGCCATTATTACCGCTTTAATAAACCGCTATAAGTTGCACATTACCAATTGAAAAAAACAACTAAGCTTTTCTTAATACCTCAATATCAAACTTCTTCATCTTCATAAAAGCCTGTACTACCCTTTGCCCACTTTCAGGATTCGACATGAGTTCACCAAGTATCTCAGGTACCACCTGCCACGACATCCCAAATTTATCTTTGCACCATCCGCACATACTCTCCTGGCCACCATCAGCTATAAGCTTGTACCAATAATGGTCTATCTCTTCCTGGTCTTTACACGGAATTACGAAGGATACTGCTTCGTTAAACTTAAAATGAGGTCCACCATTTAAGCCCATAAACCTTTGTCCATTCAATTCAAATATTACAACCATCCCTGAATCACTGATGATTTTTGAATTTGGGAAAATGGTGCAGTACATTTCTGCTGCTGCCCTGGCTTGCCCATCATACCAAAGGCAAGGATACAATTGATTATTCATATAAATTGGTTTTGTTTGTTTCCAAAATTCTTCTACTTCCCTGATTGCATTTCAATCAATAAATCCTCTATTGCATCAAATCGTGTCTCCCACAATTGTTTATAGGGTTCCAGCCAATCAGCAATTTCTTTCATTTTAGGAGCATTTATTTGATAATGAATTTCCCTTCCCTTTTGTGTTTGCCTAAGCAATTCACATTCATACAATATCTGGATATGCTTAGATATCGTTTGCCTGGATGAAGTAAACTTTTCAGCTATCGCTCCGGGTGTCATTGCCTGCAAAGCCACCAAGCCCAATATCGCCCTACGAGTAGGGTCTGCTATTGCCTGAAAAACATCTCTCCGAAATTCCATTTTATGCAGCTATTTGACTGCAAATATAATGCAGCTATTTGACTGCGCAAATTTTATTTTAATTGCTTGCTGTGAAATAGTGTAATACACAAATAAAAGCCCTCCATGTTCGAACAGGAACAGAATAAACTGTAAGCATGCACATAAAACACTATAAATCACCTGCTTAAAAAAGAAAACCTACTTCTACCCTATTTTATTTTCTGCCTTGAGTTATTTTCCTATTTTTGAAAAACATAATAATCAACCAATGGCAGCCACATACCTCAACCGAATTCTGGATTACATAGATGAGCAAAATCCAATGCACTATAAAAAACTCAAAAAGAATATTGCATTTGACAACTCAGAATACGTAGAAAGGGCCGAGGCTTTTTTTAACAACTATGACCAGTTATTGCAAAAAGAAGGTAAAGATCTACCCTTTGCACTCGATTGCTATTTAAGGGTTTGTGAAGATGTAATTGATGAGCAATTAAGGTTTGTAGAAACTGGTAAATACTCATGCACCTCTTTCGATGAGGTAAATCAAAGGGTATATGGCAATCCAGAGGTAATGAGCTATTATATGCATGGCCTGTTGGTAACCCAATACCTTTGGGCCCACCATTATGATATTCTACAGTTTTTCTTTAAAAATTTCAGTGCCTTTTCGGGCAATATCAAGCATGTATTAGAAGTTGGCGGCGGACATGGTTTATTTACCAATGAAGTTATCAACCAACTTTCAGCTGGATATAATTATACAATGGTGGACATTAGCGAAACCTCCATCGAAATGTCGAAGGTATTTGTAAAAAGCGGCCACGTAAATTATATCCTCCAGGATGTGTACCAATATGAAAGTGAACAAAAGTTTGATTTCATCATTATGGGTGAGGTGCTGGAACACCTTGAAGACCCATTTGGAATCATGAAAAAACTCCATTCATTGGGCACAGAGAAAGCAGTTGCATTTATCACCGCACCATGCAATTCTCCCGCTATTGACCATATTTATTTGTTTAGAAATCCTAATGAAATAATACAATTATTCAATGAAGCAGGTTGGGAAGTGGTAAATGACTTAATTGTATCATCAGAAAAGAAAAAACCAAATGCCGTTGATGATCCTTTGATACCTGTAATGTATGCAGCATTCCTCAAGAAAAAATAATGCATAATTAAGAATCAACAAGTTAGCTTGGTCACATTAGGAATTGTGGTTTCAACACATCTGTATTACCAAAATGTTAATTAATTCTTTGTGAAAGCCGCTTATTAAGTTTGTGGTTAAAGGGTGCTTTGTGTACCTTTGCGGTCCATAAAGAATTCATGGATACTTCAGTAAAGATATTTTCCGGTACTGCTTCTAATTACCTGGCAGAAAAGATTGCAAAAAGTTACGGTAAACCTTTGGGCGACCTGTCAATTCTTAAATTCAGCGATGGTGAATTCCAGCCTGTTTTTAATGAATCGATAAGGGGTGATTATGTTTTCCTTGTACAGGCAACATTCTCTCCGTCTGACAATTTAATGGAATTATTGATGATGATTGACGCAGCCCGTAGGGCCTCGGCAGGATATATCACAGCAGTTATTCCCTATTTTGGTTTTGCCCGCCAGGACAGAAAGGATAAACCAAGGGTAGCCATTGCATCTAAATTAGTAGCTAACCTCCTTACTACTGCCGGTGCAAACAGGGTTATGACTATGGATCTACATGCACCTCAGATCCAGGGATTCTTTGATATCCCGGTTGACCATCTTGATTCATCAGCAATTTTTATTCCCTACATTGAGAAATTAAAGATAGATAAACTTACCTTTGCAGCCCCCGACGTAGGAAGTACTAACAGGGTGCGTGAAGTTGCTAAATATTTTGAAGCAGACATGGTTATCTGCGACAAGCAACGTAAGCGTGCCAATGAAATTGCTTCAATGACTGTGATAGGCGATGTGACTGGTAGAAATATTGTGCTTATAGATGATATCTGCGATACTGCTGGTACATTGTGTAAATCGGCAGCTATACTGAAGGAGAAAGGAGCATTATCGGTACGTGCATTTTGTACACATCCGGTATTAAGTGGTAAGGCTTACGAAAATATACAAAACTCTGTTTTAGAAGAACTGGTAGTTTGTGATACCATACCTTTAAAACAAGAGTGTGATAAAATTAAAGTTTTGAGTACAGGAGATTTGTTTGCAGTTGCAATTCGCAATACATTCGAGAACAAATCTATCAGCTCATTATTTATACACAGCCATCGTAAATAAGACTAACAACTTGTCTTGTTTAGATTACTGAAAGACAAATAGATTAAAGACTGTTTATACAAAAAAATCCACCGCCCCGGATTACCTGATAAATAACCGGGACAACCTTTATTATTAAAAAGAATTCAACGACCGGATGTTTGGTGGACTCTCGCCCGGCGCTGAATGAACAAAAACACTAAAAATGAAGAGTGTAAAAATTGAAGGAACAAGAAGAAGCGAACTTGGCAAAAAAGCAACACGCCACGTCCGTTCTGAAAATCAGGTACCAGCCGTAATTTATGGTGGTGCAGAAACAATCCATTTCAGTGCGCCAGTTATGGCGTTCAAAACTCTGGTTTATACACCAGAATTCCAGATTGCTGAAATTAATCTTGATGGCAAAACTTACAAAACCATCATGAAAGACATCCAGTTTGACGTGGTTACAGACGAATTGAACCATATCGATTTCCTTGAGTTGGTTGATGGCAAAAAAGTTGTTGCCAACATGCCTATTAAGTTCGTAGGTCAGCCACAAGGTGTTAAGGATGGTGGTCGTTTGGAGTTGAAAATGAAATCACTTCAGGTTCGTACTTATCCAAAATTCTTAACTGAGCACATTGAAGTAAACATTGAAACACTTCAATTGCATGCTAATATCCGTGTTCAGGATGTAATTGCTGATAACATCGAAATTCTTAACTCACCACGTATTCCTATAGCATCAGTAGTTACTACCCGTGCTCTACGTCAGGCAGCAGATGCTGAAGCAGCAAATGCTAAAGCTCCAGCTAAGGGTGCAGCAAAAGCAGCGCCAGCAGCAGCTAAAAAGAAATAAACTAACGGTTTTATTAACCAATAATTTATTACCCCCCGAACTTTCGGGGGGTTTTTATTTTAGCCTACTACAAAATGCTCGTTTATCAATTTTGATACGGATATTTGTAGAAGCTATATTAAGAATGTGGAAGAAAATTTTCGTTCAGGAACAAACACTACAATATAAATGATTAAATACTTATTCCTTTTATTACTGACTTGTTCGATTACTAACCTAAAAGCACAGTCTATTAATGAAATCACACAAGACAAATCACACTCAGACAGACCTCCTTTCGATAGCCTAAAAAGTGGCTCTGGGATTAGTTTCGGGAAACTAAATAACCTACAGATTTATCACCTTTCTAAACTTGGCATGGTATGGGGCTTCCTAAAATACTACCATCCTGCTGTAACTAATGGCAGTATTAATATTGATACTGAGTTGTTTAAGGTTATACCTAGCCTACTTGCAACAGATGTGGAGTATGTGGCTGATAAAACTCTAGAAACATGGGTTGATGGTTTTGGAGTACCACCAGCATGCGAAAAATGTAGTGTGGCAGTACTGGATAATAGCACCAGAATGATGCCTGATTATAGTGTATTATTTATTCCAGATAATTTCATAAAGCGATTTATGGACAAACTGGAATACATTAAAAACAACAGGGCTGAGGGGAGTACTCATTATTATGCCGAAATGGATTCAATAAAAGGAATACCGGTATTTACTAATGAAATCCCTTATAATAAAACCGGCTACCCAGACGCTGGTTTGAGACTATTGGCATTATACCGTTATTGGAATATGGTGCAATATTTTTATCCATACAAATACACCATCGGTGGTGACTGGAATGAAGTTTTGAGAGAGTTTATCCCCTCTTTTATATATGCCAGAGACTCGGAAGAATACGAAACTGCATGTCTTAGCCTGGTTTGCCGTTTGAATGATACGCATGCTAACTTGTGGGGTGTTCCAAAACTAGACCACCGCAAAGGTGAGTTAATGACTCCATTACAGGCAAAATTCATAGACGAACAATTAGTTATAACAGACTATTATAACGACCCCGACTTGTTCAAAACAGTTTTTAAAAAAGGCAGTATCATTGAGCGCATTGATGATTTCCCGGTAAAAGATCTCGTGAAAAAATATTCACCATTAATTCCGGCTTCCTCTTATGTTTCAAAAATGAGGGACTTACCTGGCCCTTATGGTTATATGTTAAGAGGCAATGAACCAAATGTACAAATATCAATAAGAGATAGTAAGGAAACGAAGGATGTAACCATGGCCCGCGAAAAATGGAATGAAAACATGTCAGGTGCTTCCAATAAACTTCCAGGTTATAAGATACTAAAAGATAATATTGGTTATATATACCCGGGATACCTAATGGGGAAAGACCTTGAAAAGATAAAAGTACAATTTGCAAAAACAAAAGGAATAATAATAGATCTCCGCTGTTCTCCTGCAGTTAACATGATTCCTGAATATATAAACTGGTTAAAAAACAGCCCTTCTTCCTTTTCCAGGCTTATAAAAGGCAGTGCTAACATACCCGGATATTTCACAATGACTGATGGGCCTGTAGTTGGTGAAAAAAGTAAGGATAATTATAAGGGGAAGATTGTCGTAATTGTAAACGATTACACACAGGATAATGCAGAATATACAGCATTGGCGCTCTCTACAATTCCAAACGCCGTGGTTCTGGGTAGTACCACGGCAGGAACAATGGGTGATGTTTCAAAAATTACACTACCCGGTGGAATTGTAACCGCATTTACGGGTATTGGTATTCTTGGTGCCAACAACCTTGATATTCACCGTATAGGTTTGAAAATAAATAAAGAAGTTAAACAAACAATAAAAGGAATAAGGGAAGAAAGAGACGAACTGCTGGAAGAGGCTGTAAAAATCATTCAGAAATAGTAACCTTCAATTATTTAGAGTGTGATTCGTCAATAACCTTTGGGCCAACCTTGGCACCATACCTATAACCTATTTTAATACTAAACTGAACCAATCCATTTACTCCTTGTTTTACCCCACCTACCTTATCAATATAAGTGTAACCAAATCCAAATTCAGAACCGAGATAGAAATGCGGTGTAGGATTGATATTGACTGATTGATTAAGCATCATACCCAATAAAAAGTGTGATTTTGCCATATAACTAATAGGATTTCCACTAGCATCATAACCAGCCCCTGTTTTCTCTCCGTTGGCTATAACAACTGATGGGCCAATAGCATATTTGGCCATACCAAACGAACCAGTAGGGTAAATTTTTATACCAGGCATAAAATAAAGCATGGGGTCGGAATTATTAGTATTTCCTGGCGTATTAGTATTAAATTCTAATATTAAAGGGAGATAAAAAGATAGAATACCATTTTTATCTATAGCATGCTCATAACTCAAACTAACACCGGCAATACCGTTTTCGGTTAGTTGAATTGGGGCAAATGCCAGTACATTGGGCATAAAAACATAGGGATTATTATTGCGCCATAATCCACCACCGCCATTGTTATTATCTACATAAGTAGCATCTGGTTTGAAAGTCTCCTCACTACCATTCTCGTACTTTATCTTTTCAACTTCCGATTTTGGAACACTATACTCAGGACCAGTGATATTACTCATCTTAACGTAGATAATATTTACTATGCCTACGTTCTTTATTTTTACTTCAAGAACCCTTCCATCTCTCTTATAAATCTTATCCTGACTATAGCCTATAGTAGACAACAGGGCAAACACCAATGTAACAAAAGCGAATTTCAATTTCATAATCCGATTATTTTAAATAAACCTAATTAGTAGTGTGTATTTAACTACACTTATCGTGCCAAAATTAGTCAACTGTTTAAAACTATTAATTGACAATTATCAAAAACAGACCAATCAACGTTCTTTATACGAACGTTGATTAATTATAGTCCTAGGCTACTACTGGTTTCTTCTTAAATTCACCCTTACTCTTCCTTATATTACATGCCACTACCTTATACTCAGGGCACATAGCCTCTGAATCAGATACGCTTGAAGTAATATTATTCAACATGATACCTGGGAAATGGAAAGTACTACTTAAAATACCTGGTTTAACCTCATCGGTAATTTTTGCCATAATGTCCACCTTACCCCTTGCTGACTCTACACATACCATGTCACCATTGGCTATCTGGTGTTTAGATGCATCAATTGGGTTGATGAGCAGTACATCATCAGTAACTATTTTCACATTATTGGTACGCCTGGTCATAGCCCCGCAATTATAATGCTCCAACTCACGGTTGGTAGTGATGATATACGGATAAGACTTTTCATTATTTACCAGTTCAGATGTTTTCTTATAATTGTTATGAATGAACTTACCCTTACCTCTTTTGAATGTTTCGGTATGCAGAATATCAGTACCAATACCAGCCTTATTCACTGGCCATTGTTTACCATTTTCGCCCAGTTCATTCCATTTTACACCTTCAAAGAAAGGCACTATACGTGAAATCTCTTCAAGAACCCATTCAGGATGATAATCTGGCTGAGGATAACCCATGCGGTTCATAATATCCACCATTATTTGACCGTCACTCTTAGTCCCTTCGATAGGTGGTACAACTGCATTTACACGCTGAATCCTTCTTTCGCCATTAGTAAAAGTACCGCTCTTCTCAAGGAAGCTGGCAGCTGGCAATATTACAGTGGCCAACTTGGCAGTTTCTGTCATAAACAATTCCTGAACTACAAATAGTTCAAGCTTGCTTAATGCCTCTACAACATATTTAGTATTTGGGTCTGTTTGGCCCATATCCTCTCCTACTACCCACATTGCTTTAAGGTCACCCCTCATAGCAGCATCATACATCTGTGGAATTTTGAATCCAGCATAGCTAGGCAACTTGGCATTATAAAATTCTTCGTATTTTTTATGATACACCGGGTCAGTTACATCAAGATAGCCTGCACCCTGATGAGGCTGGCAACCCATATCAGCAGCACCTTGCACATTATTCTGACCACGAAGTGGATTAACTCCCACACCCGGACGACCAACATTACCTGTAATCATTGCAAGGCTGGTAATCATCATAATAGTAAACGTTCCCTGCGAATGTTCTGTAACACCCAAGCCATGAAACTCCATAGCATTCGGAGCCTTGGCATAAGCTATTGCAGCATCTCTTACCAATTTCCTATCTACCCCACATATCTGCTCCAGTTCATCTATATTCTGGCTTAGAATTTCATTTTTGAATTCTTCATAACCCTCTGTGCGGTTGGCGATAAAGTCCTTATCCTCCATTCCCTCACTTATGATGTAATATAACATCATATTCAGCACCGCCATGTTAGTTCCTGGCCTTAACTGAAGATGATAAGTAGCATACTTAGCCAATTCTGTTCTACGTGGGTCAATGACAATTGTTGTTCTACCACTTAGGGCCACCTGCTTCAATTTAGCGCCGGTTACAGGATGACCATCAGTAGGATTAGCACCTATTACTAATATACAATCTGTTAATTTTAAGTCCTTTATTGAATTGGTCGCAGCACCTGTTCCAAAAGTACGCTGCATACCCATAGCCGTAGGTGAGTGGCACACACGTGCACAACTATCAATACTATTAGTACCCATTACAGCACGCAAAAACTTCTGCATCAGGTAATTTTCCTCATTTGTACCTCTTGCGGAAGACACACCAGCAAAGGCATCTGAACCATATTTCGACTTTATTTCAGTGAGCTTCGTGGCTATAAAATCATAGGCTTCATCCCAGGTAGCTGGCACAAATTCTCCATTCCTTTTGATTAATGGGGTCCTCAACCTATCTGCATGATTGTAGAACGAAAATGCGTAACGACCCTTAAGGCAGGTATGCCCCTGATTTACATCAGCAGTATATGGTGCCTGTATTGATTTAATTTTTCCGCCCTTTACTGCCACTTCCAGGTTACAACCTACGCCACAATAAGTACATATCGTACGCACCTTTTCATCTACCTGTATTGATTTTGATTCAAAGATATCAGAAATAGCCGATGTAGGACAAGCCTGGGCACATGCACCACAGCTCACACAGTCCGACTGTTCGAAATTTACTTCCATGCTCTTGATGATATGGCTGTCAAAACCACGGCCACCCATACTTAATACAAACTGCCCCTGAACCTCGTCGCAGGCACGAACACACCTGAAACAATTGATACACTTTGAAAAATCAGAAGTCATATAGGCATGACTCTTGTCTTTCTTCCTGTCCAGATGATTTTTGCCTTCTGGATAACGCACATCACGGATACCCACCCTTGCTGCTACAGTCTGTAATTCGCAATTATTATTTACCTCACAAGTGAGGCAATCCAGTGGATGGTCGGTTAGAACCAGTTCCACAATATTCTTCCTTAATTTCTGAATCCTGTCTGATTCTGGATAGATATAAGAACCTGGCATTACCGGGGTATGGCAGGATGCCATAGTTTTTACCGGGCCTCCCTTGGCAAGTGCCACATCAACACTACAAACACGGCATGAGCCAAACGGGTCGAGATTAGGAGCATCGCATAGAGTAGGAACAGCGTCCTTACCGAAATTACGGCGCATTAATGAGAGAATAGTCTCACCTTCCTTGATTTCATAAGCCTGGTCGTCAATATAAGCAACTTTTGCAGTTGTCTTAATTGGTTCGTTACCAGATGATGACCCTCCCGAATTAGTCTTATTTTCTATATAATACTGTTTGCTCATGTCTTTTGTATTAGCAGGCAATGCCATTTTTAATTAAAACTCCAGTCTGCCTATAGCAGACTATAGCGAAGTTCAAATTTAACTAATATTTTTTGAATAAGGTAGAGAAAAATACCAATAAAATATGAAGTTGGAAAAACCTGGAATTTAAGCCCCTATTGGATTCTAATCAATAAAACACCAGCTTATAAAAGATAAGGAAGTCTTTATCTAATTTGCCTGCGGTATAATACCATCGCAACGATTGCAAAAACGAAATTAGGAATCCATACCGAAATAAGCGGGTCAAGGTTTGCCTTGGCCGACAGTGTGGTAGAAAACTGAAGGAACATGATATAGATGGCACTAATCACAATTCCCAATGCCAAATGCAGCCCGCTACCACCCCTTATTTTACGGCAGGCAATGCAGCCCCCTATAACAGTAAGAATAAACCCTGCAAATGGCTGAGCTGTACGGCGTTGTTTTTCAATGAAATAGGTGTTCAGGTTTTCACGGCCATGCAGTTTTTCAGTTGCGATATAGCTGTTTAATTCAGGTGTGGTCAAAGCCTCCTTAATAGCATCGGTCCTGTTTAAATCTGCCGGAGAGAATGGATAGTGCATCTCCAGTTCGGGCAACCTGCGTACGCTCTCTTTAGATGAGTCATTACTCCTAATCATTACATTATGCAGATGCCATATTTTCTTAGCTGTATCATAATTGAGTGATTCAGCCATTAGTTTCTCTTTTAACAGAGTACCTGAAACCTTCTCAGATGTAAACCTGGTTCCAGAATTATTGCTATAATTATACGATTGCAAAAAGACATAGTTATCCTTAGAAATGCCCAGATGCATATTGTCATTTACTGCAATAAAATTACCATCATTAATGTATTTGTCCTCAAAGGCTATGCGCTCCTTATTAGCAACCGGTATAATCCAGTGATTAGCAATAAGGGAAACCGAACATAAAAACCCAGCACCAATTACATAGGGTCTGAAAAATCTACCAAAAGAAATACCACTTGAAAGAATGGCTATAATCTCAGATTGATAGGCCATCTTGGAGGTAAAAAATATGGTAGCTATAAAAATGAACAGGGGAAATAAAAGTGCTGTGATATGGGGTATAAAGTCCTTGTAATAGTTCACCACTGTCATTAATGGTGCTTTTTTTGATACTATATTATCAACCTTTTCAGAGTAATCAATCACGCAGGAGATAATTGCCAATACCATGATGGCAAAGAAAAAGGTGCTCAAAAATTTTTTGATAATATAAACATCCAATTTATTTATACCAAAAGTCCCCCAAAAGCTACGCCCCCTTAATGGAAGCTGGCTAAATTCAGTTCCAACAGGTTGTGTTGCTTCAATATTTTTATTTCCAGATTGAGGTTTCACCATTTTTTCATTCAATCAGGCACATGCCTTAATACTTAAAACCATAACGGCAGATGCAATAAGAAATTATAACCTGGTCTTTAAGATAGGTATCATTTCATTTTTCCAGGAGTTAAAATCGCCCTGAAGGATATGCATACGAGCCTGCTTCACCAAATGTAGGTAAAATGACAGGTTTTGAATACTAGCAATTGTTAAACCCAGGAATTCACCGGCTATAAACAGGTGCCGGAGGTAAGATTTAGAATAATATTGGCTTGTTTCACAGTCTAAGCCATCATCTATCACGCTAAAATCATCAGCCCACTTCTTGTTTTTAATATTGATGACACCCTTTGTGGTGAACAACATACCATTACGCCCATTACGGGTAGGCATCACACAATCGAACATATCTATGCCCAGGGAAATATTTTCCAAAATATTCCACGGCGTACCCACACCCATCAGATAGCGGGGTTTGTTTGCAGGAAGGTATTCGCAACATAAGGCACTAAGCTCATACATCATCTCCTCTGGTTCACCAACCGAAAGCCCACCAATGGCATTGCCATCAGCATTCATACTAGCCACAAACTCAGCCGAAGCCTGCCTTAAATCCCTGTAGGTACTCCCCTGCACTATCGGGAATAGCGACTGTTCATAACCATATTTGGGCTGGGTATTACCCATTTGCTGTATGCAACGCATCAACCACCTATGGGTCAACTCCATTGATTTTTTAGCATAAATATATTCAGATGGGTAAGGCGGGCATTCATCAAATGCCATAATAATATCAGCACCTATACTGCGCTGGGTATCAATCACGCTTTCAGGCGTAAACAAATGCCTCGACCCATCAATATGCGATTGGAATATAACCCCTTCCTCTTTTATTTTTCGGTTTGCAGCCAGGCTAAAAACCTGGTAACCACCACTATCTGTAAGTATGGGCCTATTCCAGCCATTGAATTTATGCAAACCCCCAGCCTGTTCTAAAATAGAAGTACCCGGCCTCAGATAAAGGTGGTAAGTATTACCCAATATAATCTGGGCCTTCACCTCATTCACCAATTGGCTTTGGGTAACCGCCTTCACGCTACCCACAGTTCCTACCGGCATAAAAATAGGGGTCTCAATATTACCATGCCCTGTACTAATCAACCCTGCACGGGCTGAGGAATTGGCATCGCTTGCTAAAAGGTCGAAAGTCAAAAGATTGTGTTTTGGAAATTAGTTTGATTTTTGTAAGGAATCAAAACCTTACTAATAAAATGAAAGTAAAAAAAACTAGCTATTCCCCCTACCCCAACGGTTAATACAATACCTGGCTATCTCCTCAATATCGAAGATGCGCTTGGTAGATAAGTCGCCCCTTACATAAAACTCCTTGTCTTCTTGTCCATTAAGGAAGATGGGGCGTTTTTTATTGGGGAATACGGTAACTATAAAAATATCATTACCCTCTATATTGAGGAATTCACCACTAATATTGCTTTTCACCGACATGGTAAGGAAATGTTCCACCATCTGGTCGAACTCCAACCTAAAAAATACCTGTGGTGCCTTGCCATTTGCTAATGAATAATCGTGGCCTATACCCTGGATCAACTTCTTATCAGTGAGACCGATAAATAGAATACCACCATCGGCATTCAAAAAGCCTGCAATAGTTTTGGCTATTATGGCTTTGATACTTATACCACCCTTGCCTGTTTTATGATTGAATAATAGATTAGGCTTAAAATTCACCTGATGCCCCTCGCCAGTGATAATTAATTTACCAATATCATAATGCTTCACCTCAGGC
>CANGSR010000041.1 GCA_947456055.1 Chitinophagaceae bacterium | reverse complement strand
TCAGACGGTGCTCTTCCGATCTATGGCAAAAGTACTTTGGCCGACCGCCTGTTGGAATTTACCAAAACCATATCCTCACGAGATATGCAGGCACAGGTGCTTGATGATATGGACCTGGAACGCGAAAAAGGGATTACCATTAAGAGCCATGCTATACAGATGGACTATGAATGGAAGGGGACTAAATACACCCTTAACCTTATTGATACTCCGGGCCACGTTGACTTTTCTTATGAGGTATCGCGGGCACTCGCTGCATGCGAGGGTGCCTTATTGCTTGTAGATGCTTCGCAAGGTATACAGGCTCAAACCATTAGCAACCTTTACCTGGCACTTGATAATGACCTTGAAATCATACCTGTTATCAATAAGATTGATATGGACGGGGCTATGATTCCAGAGGTTACCGACCAGATTGTGGAGCTGATAGGTTGTAAACCAGAGGATATCTTATTGGCCAGCGGCAAAAGCGGGATAGGTATTGAGGAGATATTAACTGCGGTAATAGACCGCATCCCTGCACCAAAAGGCAATCCCGATGCACCACTACAGGCTGTTATCTTCGATAGTGTATTCAACTCTTTCAGGGGTATCATCGCCTACTTTAGGGTATTTAATGGTACGCTGCACAAAAACGACAAGATTAAATTCATACACACCGATGCCGAGTATGGCGCCGATGAGGTGGGTATAATGAAACTAGCCCTTACACCAAAGGCCGAAGTTGGGGCTGGCAATGTGGGCTATATCATTACCGGTATTAAGACTGCCAAGGACGTAAAGGTAGGTGATACCATTACCACAGTTATCAACCCTACACAGGAAATAGTGAAAGGTTTCCAGGAAGTAAAGCCCATGGTTTTTGCCGGTATCTTCCCGGTTGAAACTGATGACTTTGAAGACCTGCGCGACTGCATGGAGAAATTGCAGCTTAATGATGCCTCACTCACATTTGAGCCCGAAACATCACAAGCTCTTGGTTTCGGTTTCCGTTGTGGATTCCTGGGGATGCTCCACATGGAGATTATACAGGAGCGCCTGGAGCGTGAGTTCAACCAGACAGTAATTACTACTGTGCCCAACGTAAGCTTCCATGCTTACAAAACCAGGGACAAAAACAAAATGATAGTGGTGAATAACCCAAGCGAGATGCCAGACCCATCGAGCCTGGACCGTATTGAGGAACCATTCATCCGTGCACAAATCATAACGCTGCCCGATTATATTGGTAATATTATGAGCCTTTGCCTAGGCAAGCGCGGGCTACTTATTAACCAGCATTACCTCACCCCTACCCGTGTGGAATTGATTTTCGAAATGCCATTAACCGAAATCGTATTCGACTTCTACGATAAGCTGAAATCTTGTACCCGTGGTTATGCCTCATTCGATTATAACCCGCTCGACTACCGTGAAAGCGATATAGCCCGTATGGATATATTACTAAATGGAGATTCGGTAGATGCACTTTCAGCATTGATTCACCGTACACGTGCCAACGATTTTGGCCGTAAACTTTGTACTAAGTTAAAAGACCTCTTGCCAAAGCAGCAATTCGTAATTGCTATTCAGGCGGCGATAGGCGCAAAAATCATTGCCCGTGAAACCATATCGGCTATGCGCAAAGATGTAACCGCCAAGTGTTATGGTGGTGATATCTCCCGTAAACGCAAACTATTGGAAAAACAGAAAGAAGGTAAAAAACGTATGCGCCAGATTGGTAGCGTAGATGTTCCGCAGGAAGCATTTTTGGCGGTATTGAAACTGGATTAAGTATTCGATTTGGATTATATTAAACAGGCTGTCACAAAATGTGATAGCCTGTTTTGTTTTGGGGATTGCCCCAAAAACCCAGAATATTTGTTTGGGGCAATGATTTCGGACAAAATATTGATTAACAATCAGTTGCGTCAAAAATCATTGCCCCATCATTGCCCCAATTGGTAATACTTGGGGCAATGGTAATTCTATTTTAGGTAGATGGGACTGATATGGTTGTCTATTGCATCTTAAAAACCAGAGGCATTATCAAGGTTACAGGTACAGGTAAACCATTTAAGATTGCCGGTGACCAAACCGACATTAAACCAACTAGCCTTATTGCTTCATCTGAAAGTAGTTTATGTGGAGAGCTAATAATTACCGGTTTAGTCACCTTACCTGTCTCATCTATGGTAAATTGGATATACACCTTACCTTGAATGCCACCTTCCCTTGCTTCATCAGGATACATAATATTCTTCCAAATAAAGCTATTGAGATCTACAGATGGTTCAGGTCTTTTATCGAATTTAGTGGAGCATGTTAATTTCAATCCACTATATAATAGCGTATCGGTAGTTTGGCCAAAGGCCGCCATTGAATATAAGGATAACAATAAAATGATAATAATCTTATGCATGTAGTAAATATAACAACTTTACTTTAAACTCAAGTGTGATTTTAAGCCAGTGTTTTTTATTGCATTAGCCTTATCTCATAACATTAGCGTCGAGTAATTTCAGGAATTAAGAAAAATGCTCAGTACTTATGAATGGCATATAAGGAAAACACACATATTACTGGCAAAACATCAACAATAGAAAGATTTTATAGTAGCAGTCTATCATTATATGGGAATAGCCTGTTTTGGGGGATTGCCCCAAAATCACAGAATAATTGTATGGGGCAATAATTTCACACAAAATATTGATTATCAATTATTTGCGAAAAATACCATTGCCCCATCATTGCCCCAAATGGTAATACTTGGGGCAATGGCATTAAAAAAAGCAAGGTAGTTTTGCATTTCAATAGTAAGATGGTTAAACAATTTGGCAACATTAAGCCCACTACCATTTCACAAATCATTTTACCTCTGTTGTATATGTTACTATCTTTTTTGCCCACTGCGGATAATAAATCGGGTTTAATGTAGTTATTTTGAAAAAATATTGCTGATCTGTCAGTAGTATTACCTAAGATGAAGAAGAAAATTATAATAACAAACATCCTGTTTGTCCTATTTATTGTACTTGAAAATGCCAGCCTATTCTATTTCTTTAAGGCTGAAATCCTTACACAGGGCAAAAATGCCTGGTGCCTTTTCCTTTCTTCAATACTTTTTGGGGTTACACTTCTTTATAAGTTTTATGGTGCATCCATCATTAATGAAGTTAAAAAAGCCAGCATTGCCACAAGGATTTCATATGTTGTATTACCACTTTCATTTATTGGGGGACTTTACTGGCTGTTCACACTTTATCTCGACCTGTTTACACGGTTGGGTATTGACCCTTCTTATTCAGATATTATACCTACCATCCAGGTGCTGAGCAGGAGACTCCTTGCGGGCGAATACCCTTATAATGTGATAAGTATGTGCGGCTATACACAACAAGTCACCTACTTGTCGATGCACTGGCTGCCCTATTCCATTGCGGAGTTTTACAAATTCGACCCACGTTGGGTAAGTTCATCTATATGGGCACTGGCATCCATACTCCTTTTTGTACGCAGCTTAAAATCACCCAATATTTATATCCGCTGCCTGGTGCCTGTTTTCCTTGTTGCAGGCAATTCCCTTATATATTATAATACTTCAGGTATTTTAGGGCTTACAATAGAGATAATGATTGCCGGTTATTACATGATGATGGTCTCTGGCTTGAATCAAAAAAATGGCATTATCCAGGGCCTTTTTATTTCACTTTGCTTATTATCGAGGTATTCGCTGGTATTATGGTTACCGCTTTATGCTTATGTCTTATTTATATCAGGGCACCGCAAACAGTTGTATTATTCAGTGGCAACTGTGCTCACTATTGCTACTGTTACCTATATCATACCTTTCCTTAGTAAGGATTGGAGTATACTCTACCGTGGGTACAAAACTTATGATTCGGGGGCAATATTTGAATGGACCAGGATGCAGGACAGGGGAATCAATAAAGATAAACCACTGATGTTGTTTTCCGGCACCGGGTATGCCTATTTTTTCTATACCCGTCTTGAAAGTATGGATGTATTGTCACGCATAAAAATAATGCAAAAAGTACACCTCTTTTGCTCCATTGGTATTACAGTAGCTATGGGTATCTGGTATTGGTATAAGCGTACCAAAATTGACTACCGGATATTCCTTATGGCATCATTTAAGATTTACCTATCGGTATTTTTGTTCCTCATTCATGTGCCTTATGAATACCTGATGATAACAGGTAATTTTGTAACCCTGGCCATATTTGCAGAGCAGGCCAGATATAAATTGCGCCTTAACAATGAGGAAGAGCCACTGGCAAATGAGGTGCTAATAACACAATAATAAAATCGATTAGAAAATAAATGCCACGCATGAAGGTGGCATTTATTTTCTAACCAATCTAAAAAAGCCTTATTTCTTCACAAACTTCAACACTTTGGTATCAGTATTACCAGTGAAGGTAATACTGTATACTCCGGTAGGCAGGGCATTGATATTAATGCTGGTCTGTACCATAGATATTGCAGATGAAATCATAACCTGACCCATAGAATTGCAAATGGTATAGAAGCTATAGCTGCCGGCATCTGCCCTAAGGGTTAACTGGTCGGTAGCAGGATTAGGGAAGACCTCAACTGACGAGGCGCTCATTACTGACGGTACAGCATTGGGCAAACCAATAATATTCTTTACGTAATTAGTCATCACCACAGGATTATCATCAAAGAAGATACCTGCATGATTAAAGATTAGAGCACCATTAGGAAGACCCGCTTTTGCATTGATATTAAACATCAGGTTACCATCGCACAGATTGTGATGGGAGCTATCCAACAAATTTATATTTGGAAAATCGAACTTGATGATATTATGGCCACCTGAACGAATGGTAGCAACCTTCATTGCATTAGTACTTGATATAATCCTGAAACTATTCACATCAACATTATCCGACAATGTGTCCATTACATAGATATTTTTAGCGGTATCATTACCTGTATTCTCAAAAATAATAGAGTAGAGGAGTTTTGAACCGGCAGGTATGTATCCACCAGGTTTTACATCCATTTCATTAGGATCATAAGAGGATCTTACAGTATCTATTTCAAAACAATCATTATTAGTAGTATCGGCATCACCTGCTGTTGGGGATACATGAACTTTAGTTTGGATAGTATCACCAGGTGTCAACCAGGTACCGGGAACCTCAAGACGATAGCTAATTATACCCCCTAAAAGATAAGAGGCAGTAATGCCATGTAATACCCATGTAACCCGATTCCCAACCACAGATGTAGGGGCAGGCATAGATGAAACGAATCCATATCTTGGACTGAAATCCATAGTTACAGTAGCATCTGTTGGGGTACAAAATGTATTTTGCACATTTATAATGCCTGAGAAAGCATGCCTACCGGCACGCATAGTAGAGTGTATTGCGAGATCAAATGATGTAGATGAAAGACAGTTAAGGCCAAAATATTGAGGAGCCCGCATATAAGAGATGGTGCTTAAAGTATCAGATATAATACCTGTACCTGGACAGCTAATTAACAACCCTGAAGGCACAACAACTGGCCTGAAGGTATAGATATCTCCAGGAAGCCCATAGGCTGTATAGTAAAAGCCACTCATAGCAGATATGGTATCAACCGGCACACCGTTAGAATCAACCTCAGTAAGGACTGGCTGGCAGTTTAAATATTCTGTAGAATCGAAGGAGCAGTTACCATTGGCGTCGAAATAAAAATTGACCGGAAATTGATTACATAAAAAATACTCATTGGAAAAGGTTACAGAGTCTATAGCTACGCCACTATTATAGAGAATATGTTGTACTGTGTAAGTGCCCGGAGCAGGATAATCGTGAGTGAAATTGGCATAACCAATTGTGCCGCCCGACAACAAGGTATTTGTTGCTGTAGTACCATCGCCAAATGATGTATAAATAGTTCTGCCTGACCTATAAACAGGCGTGTTAATAAAAAATTCAGTTCCGCTACATGTATTGCTTGAACTAACGAGAAAGCTATCAGTTGTAGCAGCAACATGACTTGTAGGCATTAGCCTTACCATGGCCTGTATAGCATTTTCAATTGGCCTATCATGGTCTGTAGCACCATACTTTTGTACAATACCTACTACTTTAAGATAATGGAGATTGTAGGTAGCTGGTACAAAAAATGTAAAAGTACGACTTACTATGGTACCTGAGGTGGGGTTAGTAAAAGCTGATTCGCCCCAAATACTGGCACCAGAACATAGCACATTGCGCACCACATTATTATGATAATAGAGACTTGGTGAAATAGGATCGCCTGCTGTTAAATACCATGAAGGACTGCCTGTACATGATGTAGAAAAATAGGTGGCGGCATAGTTACGCTGATTGTAAGATGTTGATATTCCACTTGAGATACTGTCCTCCAGCAAATACGCATTGAGATTCCATAAGCCTGTGAGTGAAGTAAGGGCAGTGCCTGTAACAGTTACACTTAATGCCCTGGTTGTAGGATCATAAGTGCTGAACATATCCACGTCAAAATTGGGAGTAAGTACATTATGAAGACCTACATAAGACTCATAAGGTCGCTGTTGTCCATAACTAGTATCAAATAATGATCTGTCAATAACACCGGTAGGCACACCAATAATATAAGAGGTTGCCATATTGAAAGAGTCTCCAGGTACAGTCATAGGATCTAACGCAGAGCTATGCCAAGAAGCAATTATGGTGTTAGGGTATAATGGCAAAACTTTTTCCATTATATCCTGATAACTGTCCGGGCTATATCCGGAAAAAGTTCCGGTTGATTCCTCGAGCAAAACGTTTTTGGTTCCGGAGGTGCCTACGTGGTACTGACCAAAGGCATGAGTGGCCATACAAAAGGCCAGAATAGAAAAAAAGAGGGTCTTCTTCATAAAGCATTGATTTTTAGGTAAAAAATGGTGTTCTAATTGATAGGCGTATGAAAAGCTGTGAATGTTAGTAAAGATCACAAAATAATTTTCTTCGTGTTTTGGTTTTCATAATGTCCCAAACCAACACTATGAAAAGCACATCTCTGCGGCTTGCACTAATGAGCCAAAATCATTACAGGTAGAAATAATAGAGGCTGTCTCAATCAAATGAGACAGCCTCTATTATTATAACCATTCCAAAAAAGCCTTATTTCTTCACAAACTTCAACACTTTGGTATCGCTATTACCTGTAAGGGTAATACTGTACACTCCTGTTGGCAGGGCATTGATATTAATGCTAGTTTGTGCCATAGTAATTGATGAAGCCAACATTTCCTGACCCATAGCATTCGCAATTGTGTATGTACTATATGCGCCTAATTCGGTTTTTAAAGTCAGCACTTCGGTAGCAGGATTAGGGAATACCTCTGCATTTGATGCCTTCATAACTGATGGCACTGCGTTAGGCATACCTATAATATTCTTAACAGTATTAGTCATCACCACTGGATTATCATCGAAGAATATACCTGCATGATTATAAATCAGAGTACCATTAGGCAGACCAGCTTTTGCATTGATATTAAACATCAGGTTACCATCGCACTGGTTGTGATGTGAGCTATCTAATAAATTGATATTCGGGAAGTCGAACTTCACAATATTATGGCCACCAGCCTTCATTGTTGATATCTTCATGGCATTAGTGGTAGAAATGAGCTTGAGACTATTGATATCCACATTATCAGAAAGTGTATCCATCACGTAGATGTTTTTAGCGGTATCATTACCTGTATTCTCAAAAGTAATTGAGTAAAGGAGTTTTGTACCGGCACTGATGTACCCACTTGGTTTTACATCCATTTCGTTAGGGTCGTAAGAAGCCCTTACAGTATCAATCTCAAACCAATCGTTGTTTGTGGTATCTGCATCACCTGTGACAGGGTCAACATGGAACCTAGTTTGAACAGTATCGCCAGGAGTTAGCCATGTACCTGGTACTTCAAGATGATATTCAATTAATCCACTTAATGGATATGCAGCTGTAACGCTATGCAATACCCAGGTAACACGATTACCTACTACAGATGTAGGTGAAGGAATTGAAGATGAGAAATTATACAATGGGCTGTGATCCATGGTAACTGTAGCATCGGTAGGTGTACAGAAGTTATTCACCACATTTATAATACCCGAATTAGTATGCCTTCCAGCCCTTGTAGTAACATGCAATGCGAGATCGAATGCTGAGGTAGACAGACATGTAAGGCCAAAGTACTTAGTAGCACCTGTATATGAAGTAGTGCCAATAGTATCAGTTATAACCCCTGAACTTGGGCAGTTAACATACAGACCAGAAGGTACGATAATAGGCCTGAATGTATACACATCGCCTGGAACACCATAAGCGGTATAATAGAAACCGCTGGTAGCAGATATTGAATCTACTGGTACACCATTGGAATCAACCTCGGTAAAGTCAGGGAGATAATTCAGGTCCTCAGTTGAATCGAAAACACAATTGGCGTTTGCATCAAAATAGAAATTGATTGGGAACTGATTGCATAGATGATAATCATTGGAGTAACTAACAGAATCAACAGCTATACCACTCTCATATAATATATGCTGAATTGTGTAAGTGCCAGGAGCAGAATATGTATGACTAAAATCGGCATAACCACCTACACCACCCAATAACATTGTGTTGGTAGCTGTAGCACCATCACCAAAAGAGGTAATAATAGAACTACCTGACCTGTAGAAAGGCATTGTAATAAAAAACTGTGTACCGCTACAAGTATTGCCTGTGTAAACACTAAAACTGTCTGCAGTAACAGTAAGATGACCTGGAGGCATCAACCTTACCTGTGTTGAAACAGCATTTTCTATTGCCCTGTCGTGGGTAGTAGATCCAAATTTCTGAACAAAACCTACCACTTTTAAGTAAGCAGGATTATAAGATGCAGGAACAGTGAATGTGTAGGTGCGGCTAACAGCAGTTCCTGTAGTAGGATTTGTAAATGCTGATTCACCCCATATACTACCACCTGCGCATAAGATATTACGCACTACATTATTATGTGGGTAAAGAGAGACTGGCATAATAGGATTTCCTGCTGATAAATACCAGGATGGGCTACCAGTGCATGAAGTAGTATAGCTGGTTCCTGCATAGTTATGCTGATTGTAGGTTGAAGCTGTGCCACTCGAAATACTGTCCTCCAGGAGATAAGCATTGAGATTCCAGTTACCAGTAAGAGATGTGAGGGCTGTACCAGTAACAGTTACCGACAATTCCCTTGTGGTTGAATTATAAGTGCTGAACATTTCCACATCAAAATTTGGGGTGAGCACATTGCGGATATTTACAAAAGAATCGAATGGGCGCATAACTGCCACATTAGTATCAAATAAGGCCCTATCTATAGTAGCCGTTGGGTATGCATATATATACCCTGTTCCTGTACAAAAAGGATCACCTGTTACCTGCATAGGGTCTGCATTGTGCCATGAAGCAATGATTGTATTGGGATAAAGCGGCAATACTTTTTCCATAATATCCTGATAACTATCGGGATTATACCCTCCCCAGGCACCAGTTGCTTCCTCAAGTAATACATTTTTTGTGCCCATTGTGGCTACATGGTATTGGCCAAAGGCTGAGGAACCTACCAACAAGGCCATCAAACATAAATAGAAATTTTTCTTCATAAAATTGTTTTTTTAGGTTCTTTTTTTAAGAAAAGTCGAAATAGGTGATTTTTAATACAAAAGACAGATTATTGCAATGAAAGGTTGGGTAAAATTAAACAAAATCTGTTACACATAGGAAAATTTTTCGCTGCAACAATTATTGATTGGCAAATGTTATGTGTTTGGTCTAATTGGAAATAAGTTGACAATTTGTAGGTTCACTCCTCTTCCCATAACTCTAGGTGCTCTGCTCCATTGACAAGTGTAGTTTTTAAGCGAATTTAGATTGCCAATCGGTGGCCTCACCCCGGCCCTCTCCCAGGGAGAGGGTGTCGTATCCCGATATTTCTGACAGTAATTTGTGAGATTTTGAGATTTCCCACGTCATTTTCAAAGAACTTTTACTCAGTAAATTAGTTACTCCAAAGGAGCATTATATCACTGAATATTTATTTTCTACAAAACCTTTGGCTCTGCTGCGGCGGAGCCAAAGAAATTAATATACAATACCTTAACAGGGAATCGTTTTTATAACAAAAATAGTAGATACTATCCAAATTTTGGTCATAAAAAAGCGTAATTCATCTCACCAAATGGCAAAATGAATTACGCTTGAAATAATTAGATTCAATATTATTTGCTGCCGGTGTATTTTTCTTCCTTTATTTCACCTTTTTCATCTACTACAATGCAAACAGTTACAGAACTAAAATCATCCTTGCCTGGGAAACAAAAAGCATATTTAGTATTTGGCTGGAAACCCATGCATGGGTAACAGCTAAAATTATTGGGGCTAAAATCCTTAAGACTAAAGGTATCTACTTTAGTCTTAGCCGTTTTTCCGAAAAAACCACAATTGTGTTCATGCACATCAGGGTCAGTTTTGTAAGGGAATACACTCACCTGCTCTATACCCGCAGGATTATCTTTACTAATGATACATTTACATGATGCCTTGTATTGGTACTTGTAGTTGTGCCCAGACTGTGCATTTGCAGCAGTAACCAACAAGACCAGCATTGACAAGATGCTTAATTTCAGGAAAATCTTTTTCATAATATACTGTTTAATACTCTGGTTAATCAAGAATAATGCCGCAATCTAATATCGCCTAACAATAATAAACAAAACCTATTGCTTTTTACAGTTTTTCTGAAAATTTACAATTTCGTTTAAAAAGTTGCCTTGGGTCTAGTCCTTCACAATTTTCACCTTAGTTACCCCACCTTCATCATTATGAACGACTAATAGGTATACACCAGCTGGAATAGCCCTAACAGAAAAGCTGTTGTTACCTTTAAGTAATTTACCATGGAGCAACTGTCGGCCTGACATATCAGACAATTCATATATACCCAGGGATGGTTGGCCATCAATATACAATTGGTCGTAAGCAGGATTTGGGTAAACAATAATATTAGCCAAAGTGCAAATAGGAGGAACTGCAGTCTGTGTTTCACCAACATTACAACCAAAAGCATATTGGCCAGCAGGTGCAGCAATAGTAGTACCATTCCCCAACTGACCTGCATAATTGGCACCAGTAGTGCACAGCTCTGTAGCTTGTGTTTTAAAACCAGCCGAGTGCAATCCATAAACCGAACCGCTGGCTATCGCCCCATCGGCAGCACTAATAAATTGCCACGTTGTATCGGTGCCTATATGCCTGAATGAGTCAATCAACCCTGTTGATGAAGTGCTATGAAAACCTAACTGGCCATAATCATTAAAGCCACAAGCCCAAAGAGAACCATTTTGCTTGATACCAAAGGCAAAGGATGCTCCGGCAGTAATAAACTTCCAATCAGTCGCCGAACCCACCTGCCTTAAAACAGAGTCTTTACTACCTGAAGTAGTCCTGCCCAACTGGCCATTGCCGTTAAAGCCCGTGCTCCAAATTGTTCCATCAGTTTTCATGGCATAGGCAAATTCAAAACCGCCACTCACCATTGCCCAGTTTGTACCAGTGCCTATCTGGGTAGGAGTATTTACACAATAGGAAGTACTCCCATTGCCCAATTCACCATCGGCATTATAGCCCCAAACCCAAAGTGTACCATCTTCTTTTATACCCATAGAAAACACACCACCAGCCGAAACTGTTTTCCAGTTATTTGAAGTTCCTATTTGCACCAGAGACAGTCTATCAGTTGTATCACCTGTTCCCAATTCCCCAAATCCATTATATCCTGTTGCCCACAAAGTACCATCGCTTTTGATTGCTAATGTATGCACCCAGCCACAACTAGCCATCCGCCAATGTGAAGTAGGGTCAATACGAGTAGGCAATACAGTATCACTCACAGAGCCCAAACCTAATTCTCCATCGCCATTATACCCCCATCCCCATAGTGTACTATCAGAAGCAATACCAATACCATGCACAGCGCCAGCACTTGCAAATATCCACTTGGTAGTAGGTGCTACCTGAACAAGGGTGTCAGATTTGGTCATTGATCTGTTACCTAATTGGTAGTTACCGTTTTCACCGCAACTCCATATTGTACTATCTGACCGAAGCGCAAGCGTATATTCAGTTCCGCATTCCGCATGGGTATAGGTTTTCTGGGCGAGTAAAGTACCTGCCGCAAGAAGGGAGGCAGCAAGAGTAAGTAGTTGTTTTTTCATATTGGGAGTGATGATTTTGTTTAAGTATTTGGGTGCAAAATTAGGGGTATTTGAGGAGAGTGTTGAAGATCGAGATTATTTGGGGTTTTGATATTTTGTTAAGATCTTTCATATAATCATTTCGTAAAAACCATTTTTGTGCGTTTCACCGATAAATCGGTGTATGACCTTGCCCTAATTTAATTTTCTACAAAGCTTTGACTCCTATGGAGTCGCCATCATGCGTATAAAATTACCGGTAAGAGGTAGCATATTTCAGTTATTTTAAACACAATAGTATTCTTAATGATTATAAAATCTGGGACACCCCATCGGGGTGCAAGCTTTGTAGAAACACATTCTAATCCCATTATACCCCGATTTATCGGGAAAACACATCGAAATTGGAATTTAAAGAATCGATGTCGTAAAATTCTCATTATAAAAACGCCCTCGATACATTATAAGTTTATAAATTAGATCCTATTTTCGAACTATTATCCAAACATCAAACCTAATATATGCCAAATACATACACTCAATTATACATCCATTGTGTTTTTGCAGTAAAATTTAGGGCAGCAATGCTAGATGAAGAATGGGACAATAGATTACGTCTTTTCATTTCAGCCATTATTCAAAACCAAGGTCACAAGATGTTGGCAATAAATAATGTAACAGACCATATGCATTTCTTTGTTGGCCTGAATCCCAATCAATCAATTTCAGATATGATGCGGTTTGCAAAACAAGAATCTTCATTATGGATAAACAAAGAAGGATTGACAAAACGGCATTTTAATTGGCAAGATGGATATGGAGCGTTTAGCCATTCAATTTCCCAAATAAACCAGGTTGTACAATATATACATAACCAAAAAGAACACCATAAAAAAATCACATTCCTTGATGAGTACAAGAAATTATTAAGAGATTTCCAAATTAAGTATGATGAACGATACCTATTTAAATTGCCTTCTGATTAACCTTTGGTGGGTTGCACCGATAAACCGGTGTATAACCTTGCTCAATATCATTTGCCTCAAAGCTTTGACTCCTATGGAGTCTTCATCATAAGGTGATATATTAAGCGCACTAAAATTATCTGGTCGTTTCACCGATAAATCGGTGTATGACCTTTTTCATGATTAATATGCTACAAAGCTTTGACTCCTATGGAGTCTTCATCGTTTCATAAAAAAACTTTATGAAATGAAAACTCTCTAAGGAACGTTGATTAAATAAAGTCTACCAGAGGGCGCAGTTATTTTTCTTTTATGCAAGGCACAAAATCCGCAAATAGCGACCTATTTAAGGAGGTTGTAACGCAGCAGAAAAGGAAAAGAACAAGCCAAATGGTGGACTTTATTTAATCATCGTTCCTAATTGATTACCTGAAAAAAATATTCAACAAAAAGCCCCTCATGCTATGAAACATGAGGGGCTGACCTTATACAAAAAACTACTACAACGCTTTTAATGCCATTAAACGCTCCCAATGCTCATGAACGCCTTCTTCGGCACCTGCTAATAATGTTTCGGCATGCTCGTGATTTTGGCGGTCGAGAATGCTGAAACGGGTTTCATCGTAGAGGAAATCCTTGAGGGCCAGCGTAGCGTCCTTACTATCGAGCATGAACCTTTCGCCCTTGGCTTTTGATGGATTATACCTGAACAATGGCCAATACCCTGATTTCACTGCATTGCCCTGGTGTTGTGCACCGTACATCATATCATAACCATGGGCTATGCAATGGCTATAGGCAATTACCAGACTGGTGCCAGGGAATGCCTCTGCTTCCTGAAGGGTCTTTACTGCATGGGCATCATTAGCACCCATTGCAATCTGTGCTACATAAGCTGATCCATGGGCTATTGCCTGGAGGGCAAGGTCTTTTTTACCTGTGGCTTTACCATTCACACTGAATTTTGCACTTGCACCTATCGGGGTAGATTTAGACTTCTGACCGCCGGTATTAGAATAGACTTCGGTATCCAGCACCAGGATATTCACCTTTTCCCCGGTTGACAATACATGGTCGAGACCACCAAAACCAATATCGTATGCCCAGCCATCGCCACCAATAATCCAGTGTGATTTCTTTACCATATAGTCGGCTATGATGCTCAATTGCTGTGCTTCAAATGATTTTAATGTTGAGAGCCTCAAGCGGAGTTCCTTCACATATTCCCTTTGCTGCATGATGCCAGCCTCTATGCTTTGGTCGGTATGCAACAACTTATCAACGAGGCTATCACCTACCTCACTGCGCAAACCATTCAACAAGATGCGTGCTATATCGCCTTTCTTATCGTAGGCTAGTTTTATACCCAGGCCAAATTCGGCATTGTCTTCGAATAGGGAATTAGCCCATGCAGGTCCGCAGCCGGCATTATTGGCCGACCATGGTGTGCTAGGCAGGTTACCCCCAAAGATGGATGAACAACCTGTAGCATTAGCCACTACCATACGGTCGCCATATAATTGAGTCAATAACTTTATATATGGAGTTTCGCCACAACCAGAACAAGCCCCGGAGAACTCAAACAATGGCTGGAGGAATTGGGTGCCCTTTACAGTATTCCTGTTTACCCTGTTGCGGTCAACTTCTGGCAATGAGAGGAAGAAATCCCAATTGTTCATTTCCTTTTCACGTAGCGGTAATTGTTCGGCCATATTAATGGCTTTGTGGGTTGGATCAGCCTTGCTGGCTACAGGACAATATTCTACACATAATTTACAACCTGTGCAATCTTCTACAGATACCTGGAGTGTATAGGCTTCGGTATTTTTATCAAATTCCTTACCAATAGGGTTGGTATGCATAAATGATTCGGGTGCTGATGCTAATTCATTCTTATCATACACTTTACAACGAATGGCAGCATGGGGACAGATGAGGAAGCACTTACCGCATTGTGAGCAAAGGTCGGCATCCCAAACAGGCACACTTTCGGCAATATTTCTCTTTTCCCACTTGGTAGTGGCAACAGGGTAAACACCATCGAGTGGGAAGGAGCTTACGGGCAGGTCATCACCTTCGAATGCCATAATCTTCGCAAGGACATTTTTCACAAAGTCAGGCGCATCGTCTGATACGATTTTATCGTATTCCATTGTGCCTACCACCAGGTTAGAATAGTCAATCTGGTGCATATTAGCCAGGGCCTGGTCTACCGCTGCATAGTTTTTCAGCACCACCTTTTCACCCTTATCTGAGTAGGTTTTCTTGATGGCGTATTTAATCTTTTCGATAGCCTCATCCTTTGGCAGGATACCTGATATTGCGAAGAAGCATGTCTGCAATATTGTATTTACCCTAGAGCCCATATTGGCTTCACGGGCTACTTTTGATGCATTGATGACATAAAACTTCAATTCCTTTTCCTTAATCTCCTCTTGAATTTTATAAGGCAGGTGTTCCCATACCGAATCTGTTTCGAAAGGTGCATTGAGCAGAAAGGTGGCTCCATGTTCGGCATCCTTAAGGATGTCGTATTTGTGTATAAAATTGAAATTGTGGCAGGCAATGAAATTGGCTGAATTAACTATATAGCAAGAGCGGATTGGATTTTTACCAAACCTCAGGTGGGATACGGTTAATGAACCTGATTTTTTAGAGTCGTAAACGAAATAGCCTTGCACATAATTATCGGTAGTCTCACCAATAATTTTGATGGAATTTTTATTAGCACTAACCGTACCATCGGCACCTAAACCAAAGAACAAGCCACGGAAAAGGTGTTGATTATCGAGACTGAATGACTTGTCGTAGGCCAGGCTTAGGTGGGTAACATCGTCCTCAATGCCTATTGTATAATGGTTTTTAGGCTTGTCAGATGCCAGGTCTTTAAAGATACCCATAACCATAGCCGGGGTAAACTCCTTAGATGCGAGTCCATAACGGCCACCGACCACCTTAGGAACCTGACCCTGCCAGGATTCCATGATAGCGTTAACCACATCCATATACAGTGGCTCGCCTATACCACCTGGTTCTTTGCAACGGTCGAGGACTGAGATTTTTGTTACTGATTTTGGTATTGCATTTATGAATTCCTCTACTTCAAATGGCCTGAACATCCGCACATAGAGGTAGCCGGTTTTTTCGCCAAGGCTATTGAGATGGTCAACAGTTTCGTGAACGGTATTGGCACCAGAGCCCATAATCACAATTATGCGGTCAGGGGTTTCGTGGCCATAATATTCGTAGAGTTTATATGTCCTTCCCGTAAGCTCGGCAAAACGCTCCATCATTTTTGTAATGATGCCCGGAACGTTATTGTAATAAACATTACCCGCCTCCCTGCTTTGGAAAAACACGTCAGGGTTTTGTGCCGTGCCCCTGATAGATGGGGTTTCTGTGGACATAGCCCTGCGGCGATGGGTGATGATGTCATTTTCATCAAGCATTTCCTTGATTACCTCATCAGGAATTATATTCACCTTCATCAACTCGTGGGAAGTTCTGAAGCCGTCGAAAATATTGAGGAAGGGTATTTTTGATTTTAATGTTGCAGCCTGGGCTATGAGTGCCATGTCCATGGCTTCCTGTGCATTTTTGCCAAATAGCATAGCCCAGCCTGTTTGCCTAACCGACATCACATCAGAATGGTCGCCAAAAATGGAGAGTGCGTGGGTAGCAAGTGCCCTGGCGGCAATTTGGAAAACGGTAGGCAGATGCTCACCGGCAATTTTATACATATTGGGTATCATGAGCAACAAACCCTGGGAGCAGGTAAATGTTGACGATAATGCACCACCCTGCAACGAACCATGAATGGCACCGGCAGCACCACCCTCACTCTGCATTTCTATAACACGGGGAATATCACCAAATATATTAGTACGGTTGTCTGCACTCCATTCATCGCACAATTCCCCCATGGTGGAGGATGGGGTGATAGGATAAATTGCACAAACCTCATTTGTCTTATAAGCAATGTAGGCTGCTGCCTCATTGCCGTCCATAATCTGAATCTTATCTGACATTATGTATTAATTTACTTTTATTCTATAAAATGCGCTTTGTCAACATTGAACTCCGCCACGGCGGATTCTTATAGTTTTTATTGATCTATCCCCCGGTTTCACCGGGGGCTATTCATATTTAAGCCCGTTGGGCTTATTCGCCGATATTTCCCTTTCGTTTCGTAGGGCGAAGTCCCTGGCTATTATATTGAACCCTTTCAGGGCTTGTTCCCGTTTTTCACCTTTCGTTTCGTAGGGCGATGCCCTACGCTAGGGGATTGCGTCCGCCATGGCGGGCTATGTAGAATTAATCTACCTAATATCAATAATCAATCACTAACCATTAATAATTAACCATTACCCATTATCCCCTCACATCTTTCTACTTTATACTCTCTACTTTCTACTAAAACCTTTTCCTTCAAAAAGCAAATTCTTTCCAAACAACATCCTTTACCTGATTGGCAGCTTTTAGGCAGCAGTCTACATTTTCGACTGCCAAACAATATTTGCCATCGCATTGGGTAGCACCCATGCCCTTGCATTCAATATCAGAAACATCTACCCTACCGAATGCATCGTTTACTGCTGAGCTTGCATCGAGCAGAGCAGATAAACTGCCCTGTGGATTAGTTGGCAAATCATGAGCCTGTAAGTATACATTCAACATTTGCCTCATGGAATGCCGGATATTATGGCATGCAGAAAGTGTAACCACATCTTCTTGTGGCCTGTTTAATTCATTTTCAGCATTCAGGAGGTCCATGTAGGCTTTTTTCAGAGAAGAAATCACTTCGGGCGTCATCATAAAGTTTGATTTTATGTTAGAAATAACAGCTATTTTGTAATAACAAACTTAATCCCGAGCAGGTCTTTAATCTATGATTTACATCATATAATTTCTTGACCTGAGTCACATAGGCCCAAAAGATTTAAAAAAACCATAGACCTTGACAACATACAATTGCATATGATTTCAATCATTATTAAATATGACCCCTATCAAAGAATTCGACCAGGAAACAAGATAAATTTGCCCTATGCCTATTTATCGACAAACAATTAAGGGGCTTCCACTAGTGATGGAACGCCAGAACCTGACGCCTACTGTTCCTATCTATATGATTTCGCTGCAAGGTGACCCGGTTCAGTTCCCAATGGTGTACCGCAAAGATTATGGTGGCTGGATATTTGTAGATAAAATGACACTAATAGAATTTAAGGCTATAGAAAAAGACATCTCTGCATACCTGGAATCTATGCCAGGTAATTAAACAAGAGTAATGAAAACATCATAATAAGTACTAATTTTCTCAACAGGTACTAATTATCACCATTAGTTCTTTTTTCTTCTCAAAAATCGCCGTACTTTGCACGCCTATTCTATACGAAGTATGAATTTCCAACTGACAGAAGAGCAAATTGCCGTTCAATTAGCGGCTAGAGATTTCGCCAAAAACGAACTTTTACCAGGTGTAATAGAGCGTGACGAAAAACAGAAATTCCCTGCCGAGCAAATTAAAATGCTTGGAGAACTTGGATTTTTGGGTATGATGACCGCTCCGGAATACGGAGGCTCGGGAATGGATACCATTTCCTATGTACTGGCTATGGAAGAAATATCTAAAGTAGATGCTTCTGTATCGGTATGTATGAGTGTAAATAACTCACTGGTGTGCTGGGGCCTTGAAAAATATGGCAACGAAGAGCAGAAACAAAAATACTTGGTAGAATTGGCTAAGGGTGAAAAAATAGGTGCATTCCTATTGAGTGAGCCGGAAGCTGGCAGCGATGCTACTTCACAACGCACTACTGCTGAAGATATGGGTGATTATTACCTGCTTAATGGTACCAAGAATTGGATTACCAATGGTAATTCTGCATCTTATTACCTGGTAATAGCACAAACTTATCCTGATAAAAAACATAAGGGTATCAACGCATTGATAGTAGAGAAAAACTCTCCTGGTGTAACCGTTGGTGCTAAAGAAAATAAATTAGGTATCCGTGGTAGTGATACACACAGTATCATGTTCCAGGATGTGAAGGTGCCAAAAGCTAACCGTATAGGTGAAGATGGCTTCGGATTTACCTTTGCTATGAAGGTGCTTGCTGGTGGCCGTATAGGTATTGCTGCACAGGCATTGGGTATTGCAAGCGGTGCTTATGAATTAGCATTAAAATATTCTAAAGAACGTAAGGCTTTCGGAACTGAAATCAGCAACCACCAGGCTATCGCCTTTAAGTTGGCTGATATGGCTACCGAAATTGAAGCTGCCCGCCTGCTTTGCTTAAAGGCTGCATGGCACAAAGACCAAGGTATGGACTATACCTTATCTGCTTCTATGGCCAAATTATTTGCATCGGATATTGCACAGAGGGTAACCAATGAAGCAGTACAGATACATGGTGGCTATGGTTATGTGAAAGAATTCCACGTAGAGCGTTTGTTGCGTGATGCGAAAATCACACAGATTTACGAGGGAACAAGTGAGGTTCAGCGCATAGTGATTAGCAGGACTGTACTAAAAGGATAATTGCTTATTATATTGAACATTATAAAAGGGACTCAAGATTTTGGGTCCCTTTTTGTTTTTATACAGTATGCCTCCGCCCTATCTATTTCAAAATGAAAATCAATAAATAATCCGGATGACTTTAATAAACCTATTTTTATAGGAATCGTTTAGTGGGGAAATGGTGACGCAATACTCAGCACCTGATGTAGCTTGTATAAAATTTATTTTGCTATTTTCATTGTCAACTATCATACCAATATGACCCACTATCCTGCGCCTGCTATTGGTGCCGGTGAACAGGATGATATCACCTGGTAATGATTGAGCCAACTCTATTTGTTTGCCCATATTGGTAAATTCAACCGAACTACGTGGCACAGTTACTTTAAAATGGTTGTATACGTAATTAATAAAGCCTGAACAATCGAAACCACCATCGGGGGTCATAGAACAAAATTGATAGCGGCACCCAAGGAGGGTTTTGGCAAAGGTTACAATTTCTTCTGGTGAGGACTTAAAAGGATAAGTGTCGGCCAAAGCTGACTTAGCAGGTAGCATCGGTTCCAGGAACAAGGAGCTATAATTTTCAGTATAGCCCTTTGATGGGATAGTATTTACTGTTTTCCGACAAGAAGGCTGCCAAAGAAGAATTACGAATAAAACATAGAAGTAGCGCATGATTTGAATGGTTTAAATGCCAGTGAAGTAATTCATTAACATTTATGATAACCATGCAAAATTGAGCTAATACCAGGTCTGAATTGTTATGCCTTTAGGGGGTATAATTGTATAATTTACTGGAGGAGAATATGCCTTTTTGCCAGTACAGAAAAAAAAAATCTTCCACTTTATATTTACCAAAGCTCGAATTGCGCTGCTCCTATGGAGCAGTTTTATTGTAAGCGACCGTCCAACCACATATTGTTAATAGTGAATGGCCTAGGTAATATTGCTGATTAAAATCAGCAATAAAATGTTGCAGCTATCCCATAATAGCCGATACTGGCTCTACCGCCCCACCACTGAT
>CANGSR010000040.1 GCA_947456055.1 Chitinophagaceae bacterium | reverse complement strand
AGGCTGCACAACAACCACCCAGGTTACGGTTAATCCATTGCCATCAGCGATTGCCGGCACACCTGTAGTTTGTGTTGGACTAACAACTACCTTATCTAATACTGGTGGTGGAACATGGAGCAGTAGTGCAACAGGTGTTGCTACTGTGGGTGTTTCTACAGGCATTGTTACTGGTATTGCAGCGGGCACATCTACTATTACTTATAGATTACCTACAGGATGTATTACTACAGTTGATGTTACGGTTAATCCATTACCATCAGCAATTAGTGGTACGACCGGTGTATGTGTTGGAAATACATCAACACTTACCGATGCTGGTGGTGGAACATGGTCTAGCAGTAATGGTAGTGTAGCTACGATTGGTTCAGCATCAGGTGTTGTATTAGGCATTGCACCTGGTACTGCTGCTATTACTTATACATTGTCTACAGGTTGTTTAACTACCGTTGTAACTACGGTTACTTCGGTTCCAGCTGCTATTTCTGGTATTGTTGACTTGGCGCTTACTGGCACAAGCACATTAACTGATGCAACTGCTGGTGGTTACTGGTTAAGCAGCAATACCTTAGTTGCAACCATTGGTTCTTCCACCGGATTCCTTACTGGTGTAGGTGGTGGAACTGCTACTATATCTTATATATTACCAACAGGTTGTAGTGCTACAACATCGGTTAATGTTTACCCGGTTGCGAATATTGCAGGTAGCTCAGCTTTATGTGTTACTTATAATATCACCCTCACGGATGCTACTCCAGGTGGTGTTTGGACAAGTTCTAATACAGCAGTAGCAACTATTGGTACTGGTACAGGTATCGTTACTGGTGTATCTTTCGGTACCTCAATTATTACTTATAATATAGCTGGTACAGGCTTCAGAACTACTGTAATCTATGTTCAGGCTTCACCTTCTGCTATTTCGGTTCCATCCGCAGTATGTGTTGGTCAGACAATTACGGTTACTGACGCTACCTCAGGTGGCTACTGGACCAGTGGAACTCCTTCCATTGCAACTGTAGGTTCAGGTACGGGTGTTGTTACTGGTGTAGCAGGCGGTTTGGTTGCCACTATTAGTTACACAATCGGCTCAGGATGTAGTGTTTCTGCATCTGTTTCGGTTAATTCTTTATCTGCAATTACCGGTCTAACAACTGTTTGTGCTGGTCAAACCATCACCCTTGCTGATGCAACCGTTGGTGGCTCTTGGGTGAGCAGTGCTACTGCTGTTGCAACTATTGGCTCTGCTAGTGGTGTGCTTACTGGTGTATCAGCTGGTACTACTACTGTTTCTTATGCATTACCAGGCGGTTGCACGGCTACCTTCGTAGTAAGTGTAGGTTCACTGTCCCCAATATCTGGTCCATCAAGTGTATGTGTAGGTCAAACCATTACTTTAAGTAATACAGGCGGTGGTACATGGTCAAGTGCATCACCTACTATTGCATCAGTTGATGCAACTACAGGTATAGTAACTGGTGCGGCAGGTGGATTAAGCACTACTATAACCTATGCATTAGGTTCTGGTTGCAGGACAACAACTACTATTTCAGTAAATGCACTGGGTGTAATTAGTGGTACTTTCAATACATGTGCAGGAAATACTACCACACTTACCAACACAGCCAGCGGGGGTAGCTGGATTAGTAGCAATACAGGCGTGGCAACTGTTGGTACTGGTACCGGCCTTGTTTCTGGCATTGCTGCTGGTACAACTACAATTAGTTACATAATGCCATCAGGTTGCTTGGCCACACAGTCATTTACCGTAAATGCATTATCTCCAATTACCGGTGCAACCTCAGTTTGTGCTGGTCAGACTACTGCTCTTTCCAATGCAACTCCAGGAGGGGTATGGAGCAGTGGCTCTCCTTCTATAGCTACTGTAGGTGCAACTGGTATTGTTACTGGTGTTGCAGGTAGTCTTTCAGCAGTTATTAGCTACACAATGGGTACAGGTTGCAGATCTTCATTTACTATTTCTGTTAATCCTTTTGCAGCTACTACAGGTGCAGGTAGTTTATGTGTTGGCCAGACCCTGACCCTTACAAATACCGTTTCGGGTGGTACCTGGACAAGTAGTGCTATAGGTGTTGCTACTGTGGGTACCGGTACAGGCGTTGTAACCGGTATTGGTGCAGGCACTGCTACTATTTCCTACTCTTTGGCTAGCGGCTGTGTAGCATTAGCTACCGTAACGGTAAATGCCTTATCTGCAATAACCGTTCCTGGCAGTGTATGTGTTGGTTCTACAATTACACTTACCGATGCTTCAACTGGTGGTACATGGCTAAGCGGAAGCACTGGTGTTGCAACAATTGGTCTTAGTTCAGGTATTGTAACCGGAAATCTTGCGGGTTCCGCAGTTATTACCTATTCCCTGGGTAGTGGTTGCTCAACAACAGCAACAGTTACAGTAAATGCACTTTCACAGATAACTGGTACTACAAGCCTTTGTGGTGGTTCATTCACTACATTAACTGATGCAACGGCAGGTGGTACCTGGACTAGTTCAGCAACAGGAGTTGCTACAGTGGGTACAGGTACAGGTATTGTAACTGGGGTTACCGCCGGCACTGCAATAATTTCTTATTCACTCCCATCAGGTTGTTATGCTATAACAACTGTGTCAGTTTCACCGGGTAGTTCTATTTCTGGTCCTACAAGTGTATGCGTCGGCCAGACAATCACATTAACTGGTGGTGGCGGTGGTACCTGGAGCTCAAGCAGTATTTATGTTGCCACAGTAGGTGCATCCACAGGTATCGTAACTGGTGTAGCTGGTGGGCTTACGGCTACCATTACATATAGTGTAGGTTCTGGTTGCCGTGCTACCTATAATGTAGCCGTAAGTGCCTTAGGAACTATATCAGGAACCACAAGTGCATGCGTTGGTCAAACTACCACATTAGCTAACTCAGTAGCTGGTGGCTCATGGAGCAGTGCATCATCTGGTGTTGCTTCTGTTGGGTCAGCCTCTGGTGTAGTTACAGGTGTTACAAGTGGCACCACAACTATATCTTATACCATGCCTGGTGGTTGTTTTACTACCACAACTGTAACTATTTTAAATCTTTCAGCAATTACAGGTGCTTCAAGTGTATGTGTTGGACAAACAATAACATTGTCAAATTCTGCAGGTGGTGGCACATGGACTAGTAGTGCACCATCTATTGCTGGTGTTGTAGCTGCTACTGGTATGGTTACTGGTTATGCAGCAGGCTTTGGTACTGCAAATATTACCTACACATTAGGTAGTGGATGTAAGGCTACAAAGACTATATCAGTTAATGCACTCGGTCCAATCTCAGGTTCAGCCACATCAGTTTGTGTTGGTCAAACCACCACGCTGACTAATACTGCCTCAGGTGGTATTTGGAGCACAAGTGCCCCTGGTGTTTCTACAATAGGTTCTGCCTCAGGTATTGTAACTGGTGTAGCAGCAGGTACAAATGTGGTATCTTACATTTTACCAACAGGATGTACCGCAACCTATGCAATGACAGTAAATGCACTATCCCCAATTTCCGGGCCATCTTCGGTTTGTAGAACTTCAACTATTACACTCACCGATGCTACTCCTGGTGGAACATGGGCTAGTAGTGCACCTACCATTGCCGGAGTAGTTTCAGGCACCGGGGTTGTAACAGGTAATGCTGCTAATCTTACAGCAAATATCACCTATACCTTGAGTAATGGTTGCCGTACATCTGTTGTGGTTAGTGTTAACCCTATACCTACTGTAGCAACCATAAGCGGTGCATCAAGTGTATCAATGAGTGGAGGGACAATTACGCTTACAGACGCAACAGCAAGTGGTGTATGGTCTAGTAGTAATGGACACGCAACTGTGGGTTCATCCACAGGTGTTGTAACTGGTGTTAGCCTCGGTACATCTATCATTTCTTATACGGTTACTAATAGCTCTGGCTGTGCGGTTTCTGATGTTAAGACAATCACTGTAGGTCCAGTACCTCCTCCTCACATCATTCCTTCGAATGGTACTGTTGCAATATGTGTTGGTTCGGCTATTAATTTGCCTTCAATAACCAAGGGTGGTAACTGGTCAGTTGATAACAGGAGCATTGCCTTGGTTGATGTTGAATCTGGTTCAGTTACTGGTATAGAAGCTGGTCGTGCGGTAGTTAGCTACACTTTAACAGATGGCTGGAATACCACTATTACGTTGACTGAGGTTCAGGTGAATCCAATACCTGATGAGTTAATTATTACAGCAAGCACAGCAAGTGTGGTTTATCCTGGTCAGAGGGCTTCTTTTGCCGCAGCCATTACCAACGGTGGTACAAACCCGGTTTACCAATGGCAGATGAATGGAGTGGATGTGGCTGGTGCAAATTCACCGGTATTCGTAACCAATAATATTTCTGGTTATACTGATGTAACATGTATTGCAGGTAGCAGTCGTGGTTGCATTGGTCATAAATTATCTAAGACCTATACGGTAAATGCAGCCAACTCAACTGCTAACCAATCACTTGCCGATATGAATATCAGTCTATCACCTAACCCTAACAAGGGTAATTTCTACCTGCGTGGAATAGTTGCAACAACAACTGAAAACCTCGTAGTAGAAGTTACCAATATGCTCGGCCAGGTGGTTTATAGTACTGAATTTAAAAATACAAATGGCCATATAAATGAGGAAATCCATTTAGGAAACCAATTGGTAAATGGTATCTACCTCCTTAACCTGAAATCAAATTCAGCTAACCAGGTATTCCATTTTGTAGTCGAACAATAGTATTTTTTCATCGGGGCAGGGTAGTATCAAATGATATTCCTGCCCCGATTTTATTTTGTTGGTAGCCTGTTTTCAATTTTCTTAATCCCGATGGGCTTAAAATAACACCCTTGAAACTCCTTTACTTATTGACATTGGCCTTATAGGCACCTGTGCACTCCTTGATTTTAGTAAAAATTATTTATTATCATTATATATCGATGGAGCCAGTTTATGAACCTTTTAAAACCCTAACTTGAAAGTGCTTTACCCACTTTTTACCTTTTTTTTAAGCTAAGTTTTTATTTCAGGCCAATAAATCCAGCACGCTTTCCATCAGTTTCTTTTTATTTTTGTACCTTTCGGGCGGTATGAGCAATCATACCATTTTTTATGGGATTTATAGATGCCATGATTCTGATTTATATACTATAGGTAGAAAATATTTTATACATGTTCGCATTTTTAGAAGGGGGTATTGCTTACAAATCACCATCCGTGATATATCTGGATGTGCGAGGCGTGGGTTATGAATTGAATATTACTTTGCAAACATTCGCAAAGATTCAGCATTTAGATAAGTGCAGGTTATATACCCATCTGCAGGTACGTGAAGATGCATGGGTGCTATATGGTTTTGCCGATGAAGAAGAGAGGGCAACATTCAGATTATTGTTGAACATCAATGGGGTAGGAGCCGCAACTTCCCGCATCATTCTTTCATCTCTTACCACTGATGAATTGGGAAGGGCAATATCTAGTGGTGATAATAAAACTTTGGAGCGTGTAAAAGGTATTGGAGCCAAGACAGCCCAGCGTATATTATTGGAACTAAAAGGTAAGATTTTAACCGGAAATACGTCCTCATCAACCCACTTTATACACAATACAATACAGGAAGATGCGTTAATAGCATTGGTAAATCTTGGTATTAGCAAACCAATGGCCGAAAATGCTTTAAAGAAGGTAGGGGATGCTTCATCTCTTACGGTGGAAGAATTGATAAAACAGGCGCTTCGCGCTTTGTAAACCGAAAAAATTAACGCTTGAAGGGGAAGAGTAATATAGGTTATAAGGTTTTGTTTTTCATAGCTTTAGTGGCTATTATAGCTAGTGCAGGTGCACGTGGCTTCAAGCCTTTCTTTGCCTATTATCTTCCTGAAGTTGATAGCCCTACAGATAATACAGGTGAAAAAAAAGAGCCTATTTCCCTCCATTTCCCTATTTACGATAAAACCGGAGATCCCTATACTGATTATAACAGGCCCAGAAGCATGGACCTTAATGACCCCAAAAATGTAAAGAAATCATTTGATTTCGATGCCGATTCCAATAGGTATAATTATACAGAAAGGGTAGGAGGTGATTTTTTAAGAAATCCTACTTATCTAACCCTTGATGAGTACCTCAAGTATAGAGGGAAGATGGATGAAGATGCCTATTGGCAACGCAGGCTTGATGGTTTGATGCAATTCAATAAGACACCCGAATTACCCCAAATGTATAAGGATGGCTTGTTCGACAGGATATTCGGTAGCAATACTATCCAGGTAAAGCCACAGGGTAATGTAGATGTAACATTTGGAGGTAACTGGCAAAATATCAAAAACCCATTGCTTACCCAGCGTGCCCAGAAATATGGTGTGTTTGATTTTGATATGCAAATGAATATCAACTTGTTAGCTACTGTAGGTGATAAGTTGAAGCTTAATATCAGTAATAATACCAAAGCAACCTTCGATTACCAGAATGTCCAGAAACTGGACTACAGCGGTAAAGAAGATGAAATGCTGAAGAAAATTGAGGCGGGTAATGTTAGTTTCCCTTTAAAGAGTAGTCTGATAAGTGGGGTTCAATCATTATTTGGCTTGAAGGCACAGTTGCAATTTGGCAAATTGTGGGTAACTGGGGTAGTCTCGCAGCAGAAATCGCAGCGTAAAAGCCTTACTATCCAGGGTGGTTCCCAGGCTCAGCAGATTGCTATTAAGGCTGATAATTATGAAGAAAATAAAAACTTCCTCCTGGGCCAGTATTTTCATACTCATTACAACACCGCATTGAAGAATTTCCCTGAATTAAACTCAGGTGTTACCATTAACAGGGTGCAGGTTTGGGTTACAAATAAAACAGGTGCTGTTACCGGGGTGCGTGATGTATTGTGTTTTTCTGACCTTGGGGAAGCACAACCATATAAGCAATCACTAACTGATATCAATTCTACAGTACGCAATGGCTTGCCCGATAATCATGCCAATCACCTTTATGATCTATTGTTAAGAAGCCCTACTGGCCGCCAGCAAAGCAATGCATTGAACGCATTGATACCAATAGGCCTGACACAAGGTGTAGATTTTGAACATACTACAGCAAGGCAGTTAACCAACTCAGAGTTTACTTTCAATCCCCGTCTTGGCTTCATCATGCTCAATACCCAAATGAGCCCTGATGATGTATTAGGTGTAGCCTACCGTTATACCTACCGTGGTAAGGTTTATCAGGTGGGTGAGTTTGCCGAAGATTTACCACCAGATACTTCCAATCCTAAAATCATTTTCTTAAAATTATTGAAGGGAACTTCAGCTCGTCCAGCCCTGCCTATTTGGAAGCTGATGATGAAGAATATTTATGCACTGGGAGGTTTTGGTGTGTCTAAAGAGAACTTTACCTTGAATATCCTCTATCAGGATCCTGGGGGTGGGGAAAAAAGATACATGCCACAGGGTAAAAATGAAGGTGTACCATTCATTTCATTACTTAATTTGGACAGGTTAAATTCCCAGGGTGAAGCCTCGCCCGATGGTATTTTCGACTTTGTGGAAGGAACAACAATTAATACCCAACAGGGTAAGATAATTTTTCCTTTGCTTGAGCCTTTTGGGTCCGACCTTGCACCTTCAGTTGAGGGGGCAACACCTGCCGCTACTACCAATCTGCATAAAAAGTATGTATTCCAGGTGCTCTATGATTCTACCAAAACAGTAGCCATACAGTCGCAGGAAAATGACCGGTATATTCTAAGGGGTACTTATAAATCTACATCTGGTGCTGATATCTTCCTTGGTGGATTTAATATTCCTCCAGGCTCCGTTTCTGTATCTGCTGGTGGAACAAAACTGGTCGAAAACCAGGATTATTCCATTGACTATGCCTTGGGCAAAATTAAGATTATCAACACAGGTATCCTTAGCTCTGGTGTGCCTATAAATATTCAATATGAGGATAATGCAACCTTTGGTTTCCAGCAACAGAATTTTATTGGTACCAGGTTTGATTATTATATGAATAAAAAGCTGACCCTGGGTGGTACCCTGATGAGGCTTAGCGAACGTCCATTTACCCAGCAGGTTACTTTTGGAGAAGACCCTATCAAGAATACGGTATTAGGATTAGATGCTAATTACCAAACCGAAATACCAGCCTTAACACGTGCCCTCGATAAATTGCCAATTTATTCTACAACAGCACCATCATTTGGTAACCTTAATTTGGAAGTGGCAGGTATTATGCCAAGCCATCCAAAACAGATAGACGCCCTTGATCCGGAAGGTGCAGTATATATCGATAATTTTGAAGGGGCCAATAGTAGCTTCGACCTTAAATTTCCCTCTATTTCCTGGTCTCTGGCTTCCACACCAAGTGGTGCGGTTAATAAAAACGGCCAGACTTTGTTTCCCGAATCAGCAGAGGATGACCAATTGTCGAATGGCAAAAACAGGGCTAAACTTGCCTGGTATACCATTGAACCAACTCTTGTAGATCCGGGTGTTAATGCCCCCCAGTATGTAAAATATGACCCCAACCAGCATTATATAAGGATGGTACAACAGAAGGACGTATTCCCAAGTATGTCTAACCTTCCTTTGCAGAGCATTTTGACCACCTTTGATATGGCGTTTTTCCCTAATCAGAGAGGGCCTTATAATTTTGATGCTAATCCGGCAACACTAAATCCAGATGGAACATTTAATAATCCTGAAAACAGGTGGGGCGGTGTTCAAAGGCCGATAGATAATACAGATTTTGAGGCGTCTAATGTGGAATATATCCACTTCTGGCTGATGGATCCGTTTTTGAATAATACAAATTCAAAAGGTGGTTCATTGTATATTAATCTTGGTTCTGTTTCTGAAGATGTTTTAAAAGACTCTAGGTTGTTTTTCGAAAATGGTATCCCTTCTCCGTTTGATAAGTCAAAACTTGATACTACAATATGGGGATATGTACCAAAATTCGCCCAGCAAATTACAAGGGCTTTTGATAACGAGCAATCATCACGTGAGTTACAGGATGTAGGTTATGATGGTTTGCCCGACCAATCTACAAATCCCGACCAGTTAACTGAACAAACCAAGTTTGGTGCGTTTTTGAAGCAGGTAAAATTGATTGTTACACCTCAGGTTTATAGTAATATTCTAGCAGACCCGGCCAACGACGATTATCATTTTTATCGTGGTGCCGATTATGATGCAGCAAACCATGACACTGGTGCATATGTTATTCAGCGTTACAAGAAATTCAATAATCCTGATGGTAACTCGCCAATTACAGCTGCGAATGCCAGTTTCCCAACCTCTGCTACCACCTTGCCTGAGTCTGAAGACATTAACAGGGATAATACATTGAATGAGGCTGAAAGTTACTTCCAATACCGTGTGGACTTAAAACCTAATATGGTGTCGGGCTCCAACTATATCATTACAAAAACAGTAAACAATGTTTCCCTGCCAAATGGTACAACCAATGTGCCGGAAACATGGTATGAGTTTAAGATACCTATCCATAATTTCGACCACGTAGTAGGTGGGATAGGCGATTTTAGATCCATCCGGTTTATTCGTATGTTCTTAAGCGGTTTCCAGGATAGTTCATTCGTTCGTTTTGCTACACTTGAATTGACCCGCAACCAATGGCGTACCTATCGTTATTCATTAAATTCACCTGGGGAAAATGAACCCCAATCTAATAAAGGACTTACTGACTTTAGTGTGGCTACAGTAAATGTGGAGCAAAATAGCCCTAAATATGTATTGCCTCCAGGCGTAAGCCGTCAGTTAACAACTGTTTCTACTACCCAAACCGCATTGCAAAATGAACAGTCATTGGCATTGAAGGTGTGTGCATTGCAGGATGGTGATGCAAGGGCTGTATTTAAGGAAGTAAATGTTGATATGAGGCAGTTCACCTACCTCCGTATGTTTATGCATGCCGAGTCGATGCCTAATGCCCCAGAGGTGAAAAATGCTGATGTTTCGGCTTTTATAAGAATAGGCAGTGACTTTACCAATAACTATTATGAATACCGTATGCCTCTAACCGTGACTAATTATGGCGGGGCAACAACCCTGCCTGATTATCTTACATGGCCTGGTTCAAATGAGGTAGATATTGTATTGCAAGACCTGGTGGAAGCTAAGAAAAAACGTGACGCTTCAAACTGGCCTAATTTCCAACCTTACAGTACTATAGATTCTAAAGGAAACACCATTGTTGTATTGGGGAATCCGAATATAGGGAGTGCTAAGAATATCATGCTTGGTTTGTTGAATCCTAAAAAAACTAACCAAACAGCAGGTGACGATGGCTTGCCTAAATGTATTGAGGTATGGTTTGATGAAATGAGGATGGCCGGAACAAATGACCACCCTGGTTATGCAGCTGCCGGTAAGGTCTCTTTTCAGTTAGCTGATTTGGGTAATTTGAATGCATCAGGTAGTATGCACACTGCCGGTTATGGTAATATAGACCAGAAAATACAACAGAGGTCGCAGGATAACTATTACCAGTTCAATACTTCTACCAATCTTAGCCTGGGTAAGTTGTTGCCACACGATTGGGGGGTGCAATTGCCTTTTTATGTTGGCTATACCCAAAATGTAAGCACACCTAAATACGATCCATACAACCAGGATGTAGTGCTTAATGATGAAATTAATTCTACCAAAAGTGCACGCCTGCGTGATTCGATAAAAAATGTAGCCCAGGATTTTACATCAATTACCAGCTTTAACTTTACCAATGTAAGGATAACTGGCAACCCATCTGCACCTATTAAGAAGTTCAAAATGCCCTGGAGTATTAAGAACTTTGATTTTAATTTCTCTTACAACAATCAGTTTAAACGCAATCCTACGATTGCTGCAGATAATCTGATAACTGAGAAACTGGGGATTGGCTATAATTATAGTGTAAAATCAAAGCCAATTGAGCCTTTCAAAAAGCTCATCAAGTCGAAATCGAAATGGTTTGCCCTAATTAAGGATATTAATATTAATCCCCTTCCTTCAAGCTTCACCATGCGTAATGACTTGAACAGGGTAAATGAAATTACCCAGGTTCGTAATATAGAAGGGGCGCATGGGTACTCAATACCCCCTACATACTATAAAAACTTCACCTGGAACAGGTCATATACACTTAGGTGGGAGTTGATGAAATCTATATCTTTCGATTATAATGCAACAAATATTTCGAGGATAGATGAGCCATACGGGTTGATTAATACAAAGCAAAAAAGAGATTCTTTGTTTGATAGGATCGTAGGGCTTGGTCATACTACTTCTTTTACACAAACTTTTAATGGTTCGTATAATGTGCCATTATCAAAACTGCCATTGACAGATTGGATTACCCTGCGATTAGGCTATACTGCTAAGTATACCTGGACAGGTGCCGATCCTGTTGCATATAATCTGGGTAACCTAATTTCTAATACCCAGACCAAAACGCTGGCTGGCGAATTTAATTTGAAACAGCTTTACGATAAATCAAAATGGTTGAGGGCATTGAATAATAAGCCTGTAAGTAATAAAAATTCCAGTTCTGGAACTAAGCCAAAGTCCGATTCATCTGCAAATGGCGGTGGTGGAAACAATGAAAATAACAAGGGAGTAAAAGACCTTAGGCAATTGCCTGGAAAAAATAGTTTGGCCCCTGGTGCTGGCAGCAATTTAACGCCAGGTATAGGCGGGGCTGCTGGTGGTTTAGCTTCAGGAAATACTACTGCAAAGGGGAATGGGCCTGGTGCTAATGGTCTTACAGGTGGTGGTTCTGTAGGAGGTGGCAATACTGGTGCGGGAAATACAGGTGGCGGTAACACAGGTGGAGGAAATAGTGGTGGAGGAAATTCAGGTGGTGGAAATAGTGGTAATGGAAATGCTGGTGGCAACAATGGCATTGGTAATACAGGTGGGGGCAATGGTGGCACCGCAGCTTCAGGCAAAACCAAAGGGCCTGCTAAGGTTGATATAAGTGGCAATACCGGTGGGGGTAATACTGGAGGTGGAAATGCCGGTGGAGGAAACGCCGGAGGTGGTAACTCAGGTGGTGGTAATTCCGGAGGAGATAATTCAGGTGCTGTTGATCCGGCAACCCTGCCTTATCATGGAGTTAATACCACTAATATGACCGATGATCAATTGGATTCATTAGTGCAGGTACAGAACGAACAGGACAGGGCTAAGGCTGCTGCTGAAAAGGCCAAAAGAAAGGCTGCCAAGAAAGCAGCAAGGAAAGCAAGAAGGGCAAAACCACCCGTTTTAACGCCCGCCGAATCGGCTATTGGGCATGTTTTGACAATGGTAAACAGGGTCACTATTAACTATACCGAAACAGGTGGTACCGTATTACCCGGATGGATGGATAGTACCCGGTTTATGGGTATCAATACCTCTTCTTTTGCGCCTGGTTACAATTTCGTTTATGGTTATCAACCTGATTATAGCTGGCTGGCAGCGCAGGCATCTGCCGATAGGTTAACACGGGATTCTTTGTTTAATGCACAGTTCCAGCAAACCTATTCCAGCAACCTGAATGCTACCATGGCGGTGTCGCCAACCAAGGATTTCAGGCTCGATTTGAATTTGACTCAAACCTTCTCTAAATCGCATAGTGAGCTTTATGCTGATACGGGTGGGGTTGGGGGTCCAAAAGGATTAGGCGAGTTTCATCATTTCAATCCTTATGAAACAGGCTCATTTAGTATCACTTACATTACTATGAGCAGCCTGTTTAGTAATACTGGAGTTGGCTCTGCTATTTATAATCAGTTCCTGGATAACAGGCTTATTATATCGCATCGATTGGGTATAAGTAATCCTTATACTAATGGTTTGGTTGATCCTTCCGACCCTAAATACCTGAAAGGTTATACCTCATTCTCCCAGGATGTTTTGATACCATCATTCATTGCTGCTTATAGTGGTAAGAGTGCATCATCAGTTCCGATGATTGATTATAACCACCAGAGTGTCAGCGATAATCCATTTAAATATTTCTTTCCAATGCCTAATTGGAAATTGAATTATTCTGGATTGAGTAAGATACCTGCCATGGCTAAGTATTTCAAAACATTGACTATAACGAGTGGTTATACCGGAACCATGTCTATGAATGGGTTTAGTTCCAGCCTCTTGTTTGGCGACCTATATGGCCTGGGCTTCCCATCGTTTATCGACCCTAATTCGCATAACTATGTGCCTTTCTTCCAGATGCCCAATGTAACTATTACCCAGGCTTTAAACCCATTAATAGGCTTCGATATCGCCTTCCTCAATAATCTTACCGGTAGGTTCGAAATCAGGAAATCGAAAATGGACGCATTAAGCCTTATTGATTACCAGATAAGTGAGAATGCAAGTACCGAATATGTGATAGGTGCAGGCTTTAGAAAGAAGGGTGTGAAACTGCCATTTAAGGTGATGGGTGTAAAGAAACTGAAGAATGAACTGATTGGTAAATTAGACATAAGCCTTAGGGACGATAAGTCTACTAATACATTCTTATCCAATAATATAGGGATTGTATCTCGTGGACAGGTTGTATTAAGGATTTCTCCTTCACTCGATTATTCTGTGAACCAGAAACTAACCCTACACTTCTTCTTCGACAGGCAACAAACCATACCTTATGTGTCTAATTCTTACCCAACAACGACAACCAAAGGTGGCTTGATGCTCAGGTTTATATTTGCTCAATAATTCAGGCAATTAAGTGCATATTTTATCCATTAATTTTCACTTTGAAGTTTATGCACCACTTCAAGTAAATGGTTCCAACGGATGATGCAATTATGGGATTTTCCATTTAATATGAAAAAATATAAAATTTATATTAATCCGTATTGAGACTCCCTGTAAGGGCAAAATATATTAGCCCAGGGCATCGCCCTGGGTATCCTAATGGGCAAAAATGGTAAGCCCTGCAAGGGCGACATCTCGATTTAAAGCACCGTAATTTATTGCAATATTTGCAACTTAGCCTTTAAGGTAATCTCGTTGGCCCCAGCGGGGTCAAAGGCTTTGTAGCTATAATATATTCAATATTATTCTGCTGCGTAGGAGCAGCGCAACTATAGCTTTGCGCAAGGATTTTTTACAACCATAATCCCCAAATAGGACACCTCTCCCTAAAATTAACAAGTCATACTAATTCACTGTGCTTATTTTCGTATAAATTAGTTCCCTAAATAGTGACACCTGGACTTAATGTATGAACTGGAAACAAATTAAGTGGAAACTCAAATTTTATTGGCAGTATTTCCCATTTACATTAAATACGCTTATCTGTGCTGTGTGCGGATGGGGTGCTTGGCGATTGCTATACAAACCCGTACCTAAGGGCGGTGAGGTATCCCCATTCCTGCCATTTATCCTGCTTATGGGTAAGATGGCTTTATGGTTTGTTGGTGGCTTAGTAGGCTTGTCAATTTTGAGTACGTTTATTTGTTTTATCTACTACCTATACCTACGCAGCAACAAAGGCAATAAGCTTGAAATTGAATTTACCACAGAAACAAAAGACGGTAAGAAAAACCGGCTTTATCTCAATGCCCGTCTCGATGGTGCTATCAGACCAATCCTGGGCTTCGTGAAAGGTCGTTTGTTTTACGATGATAATGTAATGACCGACAGGTTTGGCATGCTGTCAAATAAACGAAGGGAACAAAGCCTTTGGAGAATAGGAATAGCAGGTAAAAGCCGGATGAGGTTGCCCGACATCAAAGAGTATGACCTGAAGGGTGGTTTTATCTATTTTCAGGATATGTTGCATCTATTTTCATTGGCATCAGCACAGCCCGTTAGCGGCCATTTCTACCAGCCTCCAGTTTTGGTTGATGAAGATGACAGGGAAGTGTTTCCTAAGAAAACAGAGAGCATGGACGTGCGTATAGAGCAGTTGCGTAGGGTAGAAGGGGAACACCTCAATTATAAGGATTTTGAAAGCGGGGATGATGTGCGCCGAATAGTATGGAAGCTCTATGCCAAAAACAGGGAACTGGTGGTAAGGGTGCCTGAATTATTCGAACCCTATGCCTCCCACCTGTACTTGTACGCTTCATTCTATGCCGATGTTAAAACAAACTGGTTAGGTGAGGGCTACCTGAAAGAAATGCTCAATTACTACAAGAATTGCATCTGGACGGTTTACGATACCCTTGGCCAAAAAGAGTGGGACCTCAGGTTTATTGCTGACCAATCTTTTCATATCCCGGAACAATTGACTGATGCTGAAATGACTGCCAGGGTTATTAGTAATAGTACATGGCATAAGGATATTGACTTACAGCAATATTTTAATCCCAAAACCGGAACAGTATTGGTTATTTCATCACTTACTGACCCAAAAGACCTTGTAAATATCCTGGACAGGTGCGATGCCTCTACTGTAGTTTATTATGTTAAGGTTTCGGGTGTGTTGAAACACTTTGCCCCATTGGGTATTTTGGGCCGTATATTATTTTTGCCCCCACAGGATAGATTGGCCAGGCTAAGAACCAATTGGACTTTCTCACCAATAAGATTCCAAATTAGTAAGAAAGAAAAGGAAATAGAAGAAATATTGGGCAAAAGTGTAGTAACCTGGGCCATATTATAGTCGCATTCTGATCTACCTTAGTGGTTACCGATATTTGTAATTTTGATTAAGAAATTGGGCGATTTCTAAGCTTTCCGGATGATTTTTTGATTATTTCGGTCTCGAAAAAATATTTTTTCAGATTTTACTTTTTGTTTTAAATCTTTCCCTTACCTTTGCACTCCATTTAAATATATTACTAACGCAAGCAATGCCTACAATACAACAACTAGTACGTAAAGGCCGGGAGCAAATGAGGACCAAATCAAAGTCCCGCGCTCTGGATTCCTGTCCGCAACGCCGTGGAGTTTGTACCCGTGTATATACTACTACGCCAAAAAAACCAAACTCAGCACTTCGTAAGGTAGCCAAGGTGCGCCTTACCAATAAAGTAGAGGTAATCGCATACATCCCCGGTGAAGGGCATAACCTCCAGGAGCACTCAATCGTGTTGATCCGTGGTGGTCGTGTTAAGGATCTACCAGGTGTGCGTTATCACATCGTTCGTGGTGCGCTGGATACAGCAGGTGTGAAAGACCGTAAAAAGAGCCGTAGTAAGTACGGAACTAAAAAGGAAAAAGCAAAGGCAGGCGGCGCTAAGGGTGCACCAGCTAAAGGCGGTAAAAAATAATTAATTAACACTTTAATATAAGCCAATCAATAGATGAGAAAGGCACAGGCAAAAAAACTTCCGTTAGCTCCGGATCCAAAATACAAAGACAAACACGTAACCCGTTTTGTTAACTGCCTTATGATAGGTGGTAATAAAACTGTGGTTTTAAGCGCCTTTTATGATGCGCTTGATAAGGTGAGCAAAATTACTAACGACAATGGCTATGAAGTGTGGAAACGCGCTCTGGGCAACGTAACTCCGGCTGTAGAAGTACGTAGCCGTCGTATCGGTGGTGCTACTTTCCAGATTCCATCAGAAGTTCGCCCTGATCGCAAAATTTCTTTAAGCATGAAGTGGCTTATTCGTTATAGCCGCGAACGTAATGGTAAAACCATTGCCGACAAACTTGCGAATGAAATCATTGCAGCAGCTAAAGGTGAAGGTGGTGCTTTCAAAAAGAAAGAAGATACGCACCGTATGGCTGAAGCCAACAAGGCTTTCTCCCACTTTAAGATCTAACAACTACTCTGTTGATAAAATAATAAATCCCTGCCTCGGCAGGGATTTATTATTTTATGCCTATTATTAATTTACCAAATTACCCTCTTTCTGTGCCAATACCTTTATTATCTTTGGGTACCGTAGTTGAATAACGGAAACCACCATCTATACCAAAATGAAACCACTAATTTTACTACATGGTGCCATAGGTGCCAAAGATCAGTTGCAGCCACTTGCCGATAAATTGAGTAAACAATACCAGGTTTATACATTCAGTTTTTCCGGCCACGGTGGGGTAACCCCAGCTAACGAACCCGTTTCTATTGATTTATTTTCAAGAGAATTGAAGGCGTTCATTGATGTACATCAACTATCGGAAGTCTCCATATTTGGCTATAGCATGGGTGGGTATGTAGCATTATATCTTTCGAGGCAATTTCCTGGCCTTATAAAGAATATTGCTACATTGGCTACCAAGTTTGAATGGAGCGAAGAAATAGCCGCTAAAGAGGTGAAAATGCTGGATCCTGAAAAAATAGAATTGAAATTGCCTGCCTTTGCTAAAACCTTAGAAATGAGGCATGCTCCTAATTCGTGGAAACAATTGCTATTAAACACTGCGGATATGATGAAGGCAATGGGACAGGATAACCCGCTCAAATTATCTGATTTTCAAGCAATTACTATACCTGTACTGATAATGCTGGGTGATAGGGACAAAATGGTAGGTTTAGATGAAACAGTATCTGTGTATAAATCTTTACCATGTGCACAAATGGCAGTACTACCAAATACGCAGCATCCTATTGAGCAAGCGGATATTAACCAGCTTTCTCAATTAATCAATACGTTTATAGGGTAGTATCTCAATTAACTAATTGGTTGTACATAGATTATGCTTATCTTCCAATAAATTTAATGGCTCCAATGTATTGTTTAGCGCCTTTTTCTTAGATAATTTTGATACATTTGGGATATTGTTTTGTAGAAATACATAAGACATTTGTAAGCTATTCGTGTTAAAATTTTTTACCTAAGGTTGGTTTGCAGTTTGTAATTTTAAGGTGGTAATATGAGTGAACGTTTTTATTCATTTAGCGAGGCGAAATTGGGTAGGTTAATCCCAATCCACCTCATAATTGACCAGAACTTACAACTCGTATCCATTGGGGCATCTATTGCTGAAAAGTTGAACCTGCAGATTAGCAGTAACTTCTTATCAGAATTCATCATTTTAAACCTACAAACACCAGTTGTAGGATATAATCAATTAATTGAACTTTGTGATATTCCATTAGTAATTGCATCAAAGTCAAACACTACCTATAATATATCTGGTGAGTTTCAATTAGATGGTGATAGGTTAATATTTATCGGTACTACTATCAGTCAAAATCAAAAGATTATTTCTAAGGCAGGCAATAATGCTACTTTACTAAATAAGCAGGTAGAGATTACTGAGTTACACCAAACTATTAATGAACAACAATTATTAATTGATCATCTCAAGGATTCATTAAAAAATGTTGATGTTAAGGTAGGCGGGGAGCTAATTCAATTGCAGGAACGCAACGACAGGCTCTCCCAATTGATAGCCAACATGCAAAACGGCGTATTGGTTGAAGATGAGAATAGGAATATTATCCTGATAAATGAAAAATTCTGTAGCATTTTCAATATCCCATTAACGCCTAAGCAATTAGAGGGTATTAATTGTGCCGATTTTGCAAGGCAAAGTAGCTCCTTATTCAAAGACCCCGACCAGTTTCTAAAAGAAATTGATGAGTTGCTGGAACTAAAAGTCATTAAGCTAAACCACATTTTAGAACTAAATGACGGGCGTATACTTAATCGTGATTATATACCTGTTTATCTCAATAATGAATATAAAGGCCATTTATGGAAATACAGTGATGTAACTGTTGCCAAATTGACCGAACGCAAACTTGAAGAACAGAAGAAATTTTACGAGTATATATTGAATGAAATTCCTGCTGATATCGCTGTTTTTAGCAATCAGCACAGGTATTTATTTGTTAATCCATTGGGCATTAAAGATGCCCATTTAAGGCAATGGATAATTGGCAAAACAGACGAAGATTATTGCCGTTACCGTAATAGGGATATGTCTATAGCGGTTGATAGGCGTAAGCTATTCAATGAGGTAGTTAGCTCTCGTAAGCAAAAGGAATGGGTAGAACCCTTTAAAAATGCCGATGGGCAAATGGAGTATCATTTGCGTAAAATGTACCCTGTTTTTAACGACAATAACCAATTGGAATTAGTAATTGGTTATGGCATAAATATTACCGAAACAAAGCGTATTGAGGAGAAGATAAGGCTTAGTGAGGAGCGTTACCGCAGCATTTTTAATTATAGTTTGGCACTCATCTGCACCCACGATTTAAATGGCAACATCCTGGATGTTAATAATGCTACCATAGAGACTGCTGGCTATTCTAAGGAGGAATTAATAGGGAGTCCATTAAAAAACCTGGTGCCCGCTGATAGACGGTGGGAATTTGAATCGCAATACCTGAATGTAATCAAAACAAAAGGTAAGGCCGAAGGTATAATGATGGTGAAAAGTAAAACGGGTAAGTTACTTTATCTCCTGTACCATAATTTCCTGATGACCGATGATACCGAAATGCCTTATGTAATCGGCTTTTCACAAAATATCACCGACCGCATTGAGGCCGACCGGGCATTGAAGAAAAGTGAGGAAAAATACCGAAACATCATCGCCAATATGAATATGGGACTGATGGAAGTTGATATTGATGAAAATATCATCTACGCCAACAGTAGTTTTTGTAAAATGAGTGGGTTTACTCTTGGTGAATTGGTAGGTACTAATGCCGCCAATTTGTTCATGCAGTATGATGGCAATATATCTAATGAAGAAATTAACCGTCGCCGAAAGTTAGGAGAGTCTGATGCTTATGAACTATTAGTAAAGAACAAGCAGGGGGAAACCCGGTGGTGGCTTATAAGTGGTGCCCCTACTTTTGATACTACAGGTAAATTCATTGGCTCCGTAGGTATTCACCTGGATATTACACTCCAGAAAAACCTGGAAATAGAATTAAGAAAGGCTAAGCTAGATGCAGAACATTCTGCCCATGCCAAAGAAGTTTTCCTGGCCAATATTAGCCATGAGATACGGACTCCAATGAATGCCATACTAGGTATTGGTCGTCTTTTAAGCAAAACAAATCTGGGAACCCAGCAAAGATTTTACCACAATACCATACAAAGTGCCGCCAATAATCTCTTGGTAATCATTAATGACCTCCTCGATTTTTCTAAGATAGAGGCGGGTAAACTGAGCCTAGAGCATATTGGTTTCGAGCTTAAATCCATTATTGGTAATGCTATCCAGATACTAAAGCATAAGGCAGAAGAAAAGGGCTTATTGCTGACCTATGATAATTCTCCCCAATTAGCGCCTGTATTATTGGGCGACCCATACCGTATTAATCAGGTATTATTAAACCTGCTCAGTAATTCATTGAAGTTTACCGAGAAAGGAGAGATTAGGGTGGTTTGCCGTGTACTAAGGGATGAGTCTAAGCAACAAACCATACAATTTGTAGTTAGTGATACCGGTATTGGAATGAATAAAGAATTCCTTGACCACCTCTTTGATAAGTTTTCGCAGGAAGATGAAAGCGTAAGTAGGAAATTCGGTGGCACAGGATTGGGAATGAGCATCAGTAAGCAGCTCATAGAATTGATGGGTGGTCATATTAGTGCCGAATCAGAGAAAAATAAGGGCACTACAATTTCATTCTCCATTGTTTTTTCTAAAGGTAGTAATAGTGACTTGCCCCATACCAAATACAGTGCTATTGATACCAATATACTTAAGGGTAAACGCATACTCCTTGTTGAAGATAATGAAATGAACAGGCTATTGGCCAATACCGTCCTTTCTCAATATGGGGCAGAAGTTATTGAAGCCGAAGATGGACAAATGGCTATTGATAAATTTGAACATGATGCGTACGATATCATATTGATGGATGTTCAGATGCCAATAAAAGATGGCCTGGAAACAACCAAATTCATAAGGGCTAATATTGATAGTAGTATTCCTATCATAGCACTTACTGCT
>CANGSR010000039.1 GCA_947456055.1 Chitinophagaceae bacterium | reverse complement strand
GGGCGGTGATGGGGTAATAGCCCATAATATCACCAACCAATTTGCTGCCGGCTGGGACTGGATACAACCCATCCACGATCGCAATACAGGCATTTGGGATAAGGTATTCTTGAAGAAAACTAAGCAATTAAGAATAGATAATACACACGTAATTACGCATGTTCCTGGTAAAAGAATCCCAACTGGAGACCAAAAACCCGCTACACTTAAAGTAACTACCGATGTATATAACCCAAGCGATAAAGATGTACTAAAGGCTATTCTGGAATGCTCAATTGATGGAAAAACAGTAAAAACCACCGAGCTCGAATTCCAGCCACAAACCACCACTACTGTAGCTTTTGATATAACCATTGATAATCCCAGACTTTGGTGGCCCAATGGTTATGGCCCTCAAAACCTATACCCACTCAAGGTAGCTGCCAAAATAAATGATATGGTAACTGATGAAGAAGCCATCAATGTGGGCATAAGGGAAATGAAAGCAATATGGAACTCCAATACCCAAAGCCGCCAATTATTGGTAAACGGGCAAAGGATTTTCATTAAAGGTGGTAACCGTATTGCAGCCGATGAAATGATGCGCTTCACCCCCGAAAAGTATAATACAGAGGTGCGTTATCATAAGGATATGAACCTGAACCTCATAAGGGTTTGGGGTGGCGGACTTACTGAAAGACCGGAGTTTTATGATGCCTGCGACAAATATGGCATAATGGTTTTTCAGGACTTTTGGGTATCAGGTGATTGCAATGGCCGCTGGTACGACCCTATGAAACTGGAGGACACTAATGCTCGCCGTAATTACCCCGATGACCATCGATTGTTGGTAAAGACCCTTGAAGACCAGATAAAAATGCTACGCAATCATCCATCACTTGCCTATTGGTGTGGCGGTAATGAAATAAGGCCACCGGCTGATGTTTTAAAAGCACTAAGGGATACCCTATTGCCAAATCTGGATGGCACCCGCTACTTCTTCGAATTCTCAAACGATGACAGCATGTCGCTCCATGGTGGTGATGGCCCTTATACCCTCCAGCCCGATAAGTTTTTTTGGGAACACCGCTCTTTCCCGTTCAACTCAGAGGTTGGCTCGGTGGGTATTGGTGATTATACTTCTTTGGAGAAATTCATTCCTAAGAACAATATGGTAGCCCCCTATTATGATACGGTTGCTAAAAAATGGCAGATAGATTCGGTTTGGAAATACCATAAATACATAGGTTACGACTCAGTAATTGAAGCCTATGGCCACCCAACCGATGTAAAAGATTTTGCAAAAAAAGCCCAGTTGGTCAACTACAACCAGTACCGGGCACTTATGGAAGGCAGCGTAGCCCGTATGTGGGATTGGTATACTGGCAATATTATCTGGAAAACCCAAAACCCCTGGACTGCCATGCTGGGGCAAATGTATGATGTGTATCTCGACCCAAATGCATGCCTGTTTGGTACTGCAGAGGCATGCCAACCCGTGCATATTATGTACGACCCTGTGTCCCGGTCAGTAAAAGTGAGCAATACCAATTACTATACCATCCCCAAAGCCCGCATGGTAGTAAAAGCCTATAAAATGGATGGTGAAGAAGTACCTGTAGATGCAGAATACATTTCCATACCTGCTGATACCTGCACAGAGTTTTATACCCTCAAAAAGTCATTCAGGGTGTTTAGTATGGATGAGGGCGTATTTCTTTACCTGGGCCTTAACGACTCGCTGGACAACCTGATTGATGAAAACCTGTATTGGCTACCCGACGAAATTGGGAATTATAGTGGACTAGCGAATATGCCTAAAATACCCGTAAAAGTTGAAGCCCACCAAATCAATAAGGGAAAAGTTGCCATAAGCATCACCAATAATTATGGCAACCCTATTGCCTTTTTCAACCGCATTTCCCTTATTGACCCTGTAAGCAAACAAAGGATATTACCTTGTTTCTATAATAATAACTATATTTCGGTGCTACCCGGTCAGCAGGAAACCATCATTGCAGAATACACGCCTACCTCGGGCCAAGCACCTAAAGTAATGGTGGAAGGTTGGAATGTGGCAGAACAAGTCATTGACATAAAATAATAATTCATGAAAAAGATTCTAATTCTAATATTACTTGCCTTTGGCACCCAATCATTTGCCCAAAAAAGTGACCCATATTTGGGTATTATTCCTGCACCTCAGTCTGTAAAAAAGACTACTGGCGAATTCCGGATTACCCCTGAAACCAATCTATTGACCGATTCCCCAACCCATAGGGCGGTTGTTTATCTGGCTGCTTATCTTAAAAAAAATGGATTAAGTGTATCCATTACCGACCTCAATACTTTAGATAAGGGCCATGCATTCCTAAAAAACTCTATAGTTCTTGCCACCAATTTCAAAGGCGACATGGCACCAGAAGGTTATGAGCTTACCATCACTAATAATCAGGTTACAATTCATGGCCATGGGGCAGGTTTGTTTTATGGTGTGCAATCATTTATTCAGCTCGTCCATAATACCAATCCTGGCTATGCTACCCTGCCATGTGCTACCATAAAAGATGAACCCCGTTTCCCCTACCGTGGTATGCACCTCGATGTGGTAAGGCATTATTTTGATATAAATTTCATCAAGAAATACCTTGATGTGATGGCGATGTATAAGCTCAATAATTTCCATTGGCACCTTACCGATGACCAGGGCTGGAGAATCCAGATAATGAAATATCCTAAATTTACAGAAGTGGGTAGTAAAAGGGCCCAAACAAAGATTGGCAACTTCAAAGACAACAATAATGACCTCTACGACAATACCCCTTATGAAGGCTATTATACCCAGGACCAGATAAGGGACATTGTAGCCTATGCCCACGATAGATTTATAAACATAGTACCTGAAATTGAAATGCCTGGCCATTCGCAAGCGGCTGTGGCTGCCTACCCCGAGATGAGTTGCGACCCAACCAAAACCTATAAAGTGATGGAAACCTGGGGCGTAAGCAACGATGTATATTGCCCATCGCCTACCACTTTCAAAATACTGGAAGATGTGTTGCGTGAGGTTATGGAACTGTTCCCCGGTAGGTATATACATATAGGTGGTGACGAATGCCCTAAGGCTACCTGGAAAGCTTCAGCTTATTGCCGCCAATTGATAGCAGATTCTGCGCTCAATAATGAAGAAGGCCTGCAAAGCTATTTTGTAAGACATATGGAACGTTTTATCAACAATAATGGCCGCAGCATGGTGGGCTGGGATGAGATTCTGGAAGGTGGCCTGGCACCTAATGCAACTGTAATGAGTTGGAGAGGTGAAGCAGGAGGAATAGCCGCAGCCCAACAAAACCATGATGTAATTATGACTCCCGGCAGTGGTGGTCTATATTTCGACCATAAGCAAAGCGGCACTAACCAGGAACCTCTATCAATAGGTGGTAATGCCCCACTTTCTAAAACTTATAATTACAATCCAATACCTGCTGTACTTAGCAAGGACGCCCAAAAGCACGTAATAGGTGTGCAGGCCAACCTGTGGACTGAGTATATTGCCACCCCTGCCAAAGCTGAATTTATGCTCCTACCCCGCATGTTGGCCATGGCCGAAACAGGTTGGACTACCGAAGGAAATAAAGATTACAAAAACTTCTCTGAGCAGCGCATACCACATGCACTGGCTATGCTCGATGCAGCGGGTTACAACTACAGGGTTCCGGAAGCATTGGGAACCGAGGATACCTTGTTCAATGGAGCAAAGCACAGCATAGAGCTTACCCCACTGGTTGAGGGTGCAAAAATATACTACACCCTTGATGGTTATATCCCACGTGAAACCGATTTACTATACAAAGAACCCCTTATTTTTACCATCCCTGCCGGTAAGTATATTGATTTCCAATCAATTACTATAACCCCTTCTGGCAAAAGGAGTATTGTAAAAACCACGAGGATGAAGAACTAACTGAAGTCCAAACCTTATTAACTTATGAAATATTGGATAATTGGCACCCTGTTTTTTCTCGGCCTGCAACCCTGCTTTGCGCAGACCGAAAAGCAGGAAACCATAGACCTGGAATACCGGGCTTGCCTGGCAAAAGACAGTAGTTCGGCCAATATTGACCAATGCGCATTTACTGCCTATGCCAAATGGGATAGGGAAATGGATAAGGCATATAAAAAACTGCTCAATGCCCTCAGCAAGCCCGAAGACAAGGCAGCTGTAAAACAATCGCAAACGGCTTGGATTGGCTACAAAAATGCAGAGTTCAAGTCATATGATTGCATGTTCAACCGCCCTGGCAACCAGTGGTGCCTGTTGAGGCAAAACAGCCGCATCGGCATGGTTCGTCCACGTACAGTTCTACTCAATAATTACCTTGATGTGATGAAACAAAACCCACAAACCACAATTGGGAAATTGCTGAAGAAAAGTGCAGGGGGAAAGAAAGGGATGAAGGGTAAGTAGGCATTCAAACAAAAAACCAAGCATATCCCCTTATACGTTTTAACTTTTCACTTTTAACTTTTACCTTAATAGGCATTACCCCCCCTTATATGTTTTAACTTTTCACTTTTAACTTTTACTTTAAAATGCCGTACTCTACCATCTATGACAAAATTGGCGAGGGCTATAACAAAACCCGCAAAGCAGACCAATATATAACCACACGCCTATTTGATTTATTGAATCCGCAAAAAGATAAAACCTATCTTGATATTGGCTGTGGCACAGGCAACTATACTATTGCCCTAAGTGAATTGGGTGTAAACTTGATAGGTGTAGACCCATCTGAAAAAATGTTGGAAGAAGCTCGTTCCAAAAGCGATAATATTAATTGGCTTCATGGCTATGCTGAAAATATACCATTCAATAATCAACATTTTGATGGTGCAATAGCGACACTTACCATTCACCACTGGACTCACCTTGAAAATTCATTTTTAGAAATTGCAAGGGTGCTAAAGCCCCAAAGCAAATTTGTAGTATTTACGTTTACCCCATTGCAGGAAAGCGGATATTGGTTCAATTATTACTTCCCTGAGATGATGAAAAAGTCAATTAAGAAAGCCATTCCCCAGGAAGTAGTTATAAATGCAGCAACAAATGCCGGCTTTACAATAAAATGGACTGAAAACTATGAAGTACAAACAGACCTTCAAGATATGTTTGGATATTCAGGCAAACATAATCCCGAAATCTATTTCGACCCTGAAATAAGAAAAGGCATATCCTCATTTACCCTTTTAGCCGACCAGGAAGAAGTTAGGGCTGGGCTAAAATTGCTTAGGGAAACAATTGACAATGGCACCTTCGAACAAATAAAAAATAGCTACAACAACCCTAATGGTGATTACTTGTTTATGGTGTTTGAGGGAAGGTAGCTTGCTCTATTCCTGCCTCTTTATCAATGTATTCGGAATAAATTATCCCCGAGCGTCACTGCTTCACCCGCTTTTTCTGAGGGTGAAGCAGCCTCAATATATGTTACATCAAAATCCTATTCATCAACTTATTTCCCTGTATTGCCCCATTTCCCAAAAAACACAAATTATCGCTTTGGGGCAATGATTGCTCTGTATATTATTGATTTACAATTACATGTACTTTTTCCTAATTTCCCATCATTGCCCCAACATTGCCCCATTTTGTTTTGAACTAAAAGTTATCCAAAATGATAAGACGGTGCGTGTTTTGCGAATTTGCTAAGCGAAAGGATTGTTGGTGAAAACACCAACAATGGCAGAATAATCTGCATAGGTATAAATTCCTTCAATGTTGAGGTCAGTGAAATTCATATACACTTATTTTTTTTTAAAATTAGGTAAAAGGAGGTAAAGAAGAGTTTTTTATGGAAAAAATAATCTTACCTATTACATATTGTATGTATTATAAAAATCGTGGTAAAATAGTTAAAAAGATGCATCAACAAATAAATAAAATGAAAATGCGAAACCAAATAAAGCATATTAGCGTTAATTACAGTTATTATTAATCTGAAAAAAAGAAAAAAGAAATTACTTGTGAAAAAATCACTAGTTTTGAGATAAAAATACTCAAAAATATGTTGATTAGGTTTTCAGTTGAAAATTTTTTGTCAATAAGTGCTAGACAAACTTTTTCATTAATACCTGGTAAAGGGATATTGAAAAATGACCACAAGACAACTAAAATAGGTGGGTTGGCTGTGCTTAAATCGGCCGTTTTATTTGGTGCTAACGCTTCGGGAAAATCAAATATAATAAAAGCTATAGACTTTGGAAAACGACTAATTCTAAAAGGGACCCCTCCTGATGCCAATATAAATTATCAGAAGTTTAGATTAGATAATTCTTTCAAAATCAATGACTCACGTATAGAATATGAAATACAAAACAATGGCAAAAATTATGCCTATGGATTTTCTTTTAATAATGATATTATAAAAGAGGAATGGCTCTATGAGATTGGACCTAAAAAAGAAATAAAAATATTTGATAGAAAAGTCAACGAGAAGAGTTTATTTGACTTAACTAATATTTTGAAAAAAAATAAAAAAGATGAAGAAAAACAATTTTTACAATTTATTGCAAAAGGAACACCCAATAATCAATTATTTCTGAATGAAATTCGCACACGTAAAGTAAAAGAAAATGTAACTGACGTGACGGATATATTTAATGTAATTGATTGGTTTCGAAACTCACTTAAAGTAATTTTTCCAGATGACAAATATAATGAGGGCTTAAAATTCGAATTAAAGCAGGACGAAAAATTATTAATCTCTTTTAAAGAATTGTTATCCTATTTTGATACAGGTATAGATGATGTATGTTTAGAGAAAATTGATTTTGAAGCTGTTGATATTCCTAAACAATTACTAGAAAAGATAAAAGAAGACTTGTTAAGTAAAAAATCTGAAAATGTCAGAGCATCTATTTTATCAACCGAAAATACTACCTATTTTTTATCAATCAAGAATAATGACATAGTAATTGAAAAATTCATGACTAAGCACAAAATTAAAAACACTGAAACGTACGAAAATTTTGACACAAGTGATGAATCTGATGGTACTAACAGGATTATGGACTTTATACCATTACTTATGGATTTGATGAACAGCCACAATGTTTTCATTATTGATGAAATGGAGAGAAGCTTACATCCAAATCTAATTTATGATTTACTTGACCTATTTTTGACAAAATCAAAAAATGTAAATAGTCAACTAATTCTTGCAAGTCATGAAACTACCCTGCTTACTCAAAAGTTATTGAGAAAAGATGAAATTTGGTTTGTTGTTAAAGACATAGATGGTTCAAGCAAGCTACACTCATTAGAAGAATACAATATAAGATTTGATAAAGAAATACGTAAAGACTATTTATTAGGAAGATTTAAAGGCATTCCAAGAATAGGCAATAGAAACAAACTGACAATATTTAATCAATCCTAATTAGACATTGAAATGCCAAGAGAAAGACAAGATTTTTTTAGAGAAAGTCAAACAATTGAAAAAGAAAAAATAGTGGTTTTGGCGTTTGAAGGTAATAACACAGAGAGGTTGTATTTCGAAGAATTTAAGAACACTACTAGGTTCAACAATGAATTAATTTATCTCCATTTGTTGAAGAGACCAAAAAATGATACAAATAGTGCACCCAATCATGTATTTAATAAGTTGAAAAAAGAAGCTAAAGATGAATTTAATTTCAATGCCAATGATGAATTATGGATGATTATCGATACTGATAAATGGCGAAATATACCACAAATAATAATTGAATGCAAAAAAGCAGGTAATATGCACGTTGCCGTAAGTAATCCTTGTTTTGAGTTTTGGCTACTACTTCATATTAAAAATATTGGGGAATTTAGCCAAAATGAATTAGACCTTATTTTGAAAAATGAAAAAATTACATCTAAAAAAAATTACGTTGATAAAATCATAATGGAAATATTAGGATCTTACAATAAGAACAACCCTCAACTCGATAATTTCTTACCTCATATAGATTACGCAATTATTCAAGCCAAAGGTTTGGATTTCGATAATGAAGAATTCCCTAGTAAATTGGGATCACATATCTATAAAATCATAGACAAACTTCATAAATATTAAATATATTCTTTCGCCAAGCAAAACAACTCTCGTTCTCTCGGGTATACAGCAAGCACTTTCGTCTTGAAGTTTGGCCTCTTCATGATACCTGGTCGAAGCGGGATACTTCCATCAGTTCTAAGGATTTCCTTTTATAACCCTAAAAGAATAACACTTCTTAAAATCAAGACCGCCCCAGCTTTTTCAAACTGGGGCGGTTGCTTTTATTTCTTTACAAGTGCCAGTGCCAGGACTTCGGATGCATCACTTACATAGTGAAAATTCAGTCCCTTTATGTACTCCTTATTGATTTCGTCAATATCCTTTTCATTAGGCTTTGGCAAAATTATTTCCCGGATTCCTGCACGCTTAGCTGCCAGTATTTTTTCTTTAATACCCCCAACCGGTAATACCTGCCCACGCAGGGTTATCTCACCAGTCATGGCAAAGTAAGGTTTTACCTTTTTGTCCATGAAGGCAGATGCAAGGGAGGTAAGCATGGTAATTCCAGCACTTGGGCCATCCTTAGGCACAGCACCTTCAGGCACATGCACATGTATATTTACCTCGTCAAACTTATCAGGGTTAATCTTATAATCTTCGGCATGGGCCTTAAGGTAAGACAGTGCTGCTGATGTACTTTCCTTCATTACATTACCCAAATTTCCGGTAAGGGTAAGGTTGCCTTTACCTTTAGATAAGGATGTTTCGATAAACAGTATATCACCTCCTACCGATGTCCATGCCAGGCCAACAACTACCCCTGTAGGATGCCCCTTGGTATAAATATCATTATTGTATTTTGGTTTACCCAGGGTCAATTCTACTTGTGCGGTAGTAACCTGAGCTATTACTTTTTCTTCCATCGCTACCTGCTTAGCCGCATGCCTCATCATGGCAGCCAGCAATCGGTCCATTTCCCTTACCCCGCTTTCCCTGGTATATTCCTGTATTATCTTATAAATGACCTTGTCAGGGAAACGCAGAGGCACCTTGGCCAGGCCATGCAGTTCCTTTTGCTTTGGTATCAGGTGGCGCTTGGCAATCTCTGTTTTTTCTTCTGGTGAATAACCAGACAATTGTATTATCTCCAACCTGTCCCTAAGTGCAGGTTGTATATCGCTCAGGCTATTAGCCGTAGCTATAAACAACACTTTTGAAAGGTCGAACTCCAACTCCAGGTAATTATCGTAGAAAGAATTATTCTGCTCAGGGTCTAATATTTCCAGCAATGCCGAACTCGGGTCGCCCCTGAAGTCCTTGCCTAGCTTATCAATTTCATCCAATATAAATACCGGATTTGATGATTTTATTTTCCTCAGCTGCTGGATAATCCTGCCTGGCATAGCACCAATATAGGTCTTACGATGGCCACGCAATTCACTCTCATCGTGTAGTCCGCCCAAACTAAGGCGCACATATTTACGGTGAATGGCATTTGCAATACTACGGCCAAGGGAAGTTTTACCTATACCGGGAGGGCCTACGAAACACAGAATAGGCGACTTCATATCACCCTTCAGCTTTAGTACTGCCAGGTATTCTACTATCCTGTCCTTAATTTTGTCCATACCATAGTGGTCATCATCAAGCACCTTTTGTGCTTTTTTGAGGTCATAGCTATCTTCGGTAAAAACATTCCAGGGCAGGTCCAGCATCAAATCCAGGTGGTTGTAAATCACTGAATAGTCGGGCGTGCTGGGGTGCATACGCTCCAACTTCTCTATATTCTTTTTGAACAACTCTTTGGCGGCATCGGTCCAGTTCATGCCCTCAGCCCTTTTTTGCAGGTCTTTTATTTCACGGTCATTAGGGTCTCCACCTAACTCCTCACGGATAGACTTTAATTGCTGCTGCAAAAAATACTCACGCTGTTGCTTATCTATATCGGTACGGGTCTTATTGGTAATTTCGTTTTTCAACTCTACCAATTGCAACTCCGACTGCAATAATTGCAATAATTTTTCTGCCCTCAGCTTTATATCATTCTCCTCCAGCATCATCTGCTTATCCTGCAGTTTAGATGTAAGGTTCGAGGCCACAAAGTGCATGAGGAAAGACTGTTGCTCTATATTACGCAGCACTATGCTTGCCTCATTGGGCATATTAGGACTTAGTTGTGCAATCTGCTCAGACAAGTCTTTAATAGAAGAAATAAGAGCATCGAAAGTGGCATCCTTTTCAGGATATATATCTTCAAGATAAGTAACCTTAGCCGAATAAAATGGGTCTTCCTGGGTATAAGAATCAATCTTGAACCTCATACGGCCCATTATGAAGATGGTAATATTGCCATCGGGCATTTTTATCTGCTTTACCACTTTGGCAAGGGTGCCAATCTCATAAATATCGGAAGGCTTTGGGTCTTCATTATTACTGTCCTTTTGGGCAAGTACACCAATCCATTTTCCGGTGCGCTGGGCTTCGGCGATAGCTTTTACAGATTTCTCCCTGGCCACTGTGATAGGCAGCACCACATTAGGAAACAAAACGGTATTTCTAAGGGCAATAATTGGCAATTCGGTTGGAAGCGAGCTTTTTTCCTCATCATCCATTTCATCTTCCCCTAATGGCACTATGGGCATAAACTCCATTTCCTGCTCATTCTGGTTGAGTAACATATTTCGCATTGATCTGATTTCGGACATTATGACAAAGATACTCCCTATTTTTATATTCAAATGAGGGTTAAAGATAATCGGCAATACTTATGCCAAAGTATTTTGAATGAAAATATTGCAGTCGGTTAAAGGTTATTTATACACATGTACAGGAATTATAAACCTGAATACGTGTAAATAGTCATATTTTTGCTAAAAATATACACATGTCAAATAAGCTATTCCTGTTTACAATTGTTGTACTCAGTTTATATGCCAATATTGCAATGGCTAAATTACCTATTGGTGATTCAATGTCATTAAAAAGCGGTAAGCCTGCCATAACGAAATTTTTCATTGGCAATTCTTTTGATGGACCTATGTTATCCATTTCCTCTCCTACCAATAACAGTGTCGTAAGGTTTTCATGGATACTCAATACCGGGCTTTCTTTTAATTACAACTTCAACAATTCATTTGGTTGTTTCACAGGGATAGACCTTAAAAATTTGGGGTTTATAGAAAAAATAGGGAATTATACGGTAAAACACCGCACTTACAATCTGGGAGTACCCATTGGTATAAAGATGGGAAATATGGCAGGCAAAGGTCGCTATGTATTTATGGGTACAGGCCTGGACCTTGCACTTAATTATAGAGAGAAGGCTTATACATTGAGAAACCAAAAAACATACAAATTCAGTGAGTGGTTTAGCGACCGCACGCCACTATTTATGCCCTATGTTTTCGTAGGGGTTGCACTTCAAAGAGGGGTAACATTTAAAGCCCAATATTATCCTAATAACTTTTTGAATTCAGACTTTACCCACAATGGAGTAAAACCATATAATGGCGAAGAGGCAAAAATCATGTATCTAACCGTAGGCTTCACCACCAAATACGGGAAAAAGCATGATTTCGTAAAAAAACATGTTTCCGACCTCAATACCATGTAATTCCCCTAAACTGGTAATTCTTCCAGTCTATTAATTAATACAAAAGAATATAGATGCAAAGAAAATCGATGGACGAACTGGGCCGTATTGGAGCCAGTGAAATCCAGGATACCACAAAGAATCCTTTTATAATTATATTGGATGATGTACGCAGCATGCATAATGTAGGCTCCACTTTCCGAACTGGTGATGCATTTGCCGTGGAAGCTATATACCTATGTGGTTATACGCCTACACCTCCTCATCGAGATATCCATAAAACTGCCCTAGGTGCTACCGAAACTGTAAAATGGGCTCATTTTAATACCACTGTTGAAGCTATTGAAGCTGCAAAAGCCGAAGGGTATCAGGTGCTGGCAGTGGAACAGGCCCATGGAAGTATCTGGCTACAGGAGTTACAATTGAACAATAAAAAAACAGCACTCGTTTTTGGTAATGAGGTAAGCGGTGTTTGTGATGAGGCCCTTGAAATAGTGGATGGTTGCATTGAAATACCTCAATGGGGTGCCAAGCACTCACTCAATATTTCGGTAAGTGTTGGCGTTGTATTATGGGAACTGGTGAGAAATATACCAACTAGATAAAACAATCAATATGCTGGAACTAAGGCCTATATGCGAAAACTGCGGTAAGAAATTGCCACCCAATTCTACGGAAGCAATGATATGCACCTATGAATGCACTTTTTGCGCTGACTGTGTAGAGAATATCCTTCACAATGTTTGCCCTAATTGCGGGGGTGGTTTAGAAAAAAGGCCAATAAGAAAGCAAGCTAATCTTATAAAACACCCGCCCTCAACAAAGGAAGTTTACAAACCAATTGACAAAGATTCGTTCAACAACTTACTCAAACAATTCCAAGGAATCCCACCTGAATTAAGGTAAATAGCAAAATACCCTGGTTGGGCTGAACTTAATAGGAGGACAAAAATTAAGCCTTCTTTTTCTTACCCGGAACTAGTATCACAGCTTGTTCAGACAGCTCACTTATAATATTATTAGAAGTAACCGCTTTTAGTGTGTAATTATAAGTCTCTCCCTTATTCAATGTTTGGGTGGTAAACTTGCGGGCACTCTTTTTCAATACATCCTCATTGGCTATAAGGATATTATTTTGGTAGAGCCTGAATCCTTTCAGGTCAGCAACATCCATGTATTTCCAATCAATTTGGGCTACTTCTCCATCCAGAACAACTGTTGGCATTCCTGGTGCAGGTATATCAAGACTAGGCATGAGCACCGTTATTGTATCTGAATAATTACTCTCAGCCTCATTTTTTGCTATAGCCGAAATACAGAATTTCACATTCGATGCAATGCCATGTGTCTTATAATAGGTGAATGAATTTTTACCCACTGGTATCTTTTCATCTATTGCTTTTAGATTGTAATTTAATGTATCGGTTACATATACTCTATAATATCCTGTTGATGAATCTCCGTTCATAGGTAAATCCCAGGTAAGTTGTACTGAAGCTTTCTTAGCTGCAAATGCACTTTTGGCTTTAAAATTCATTGGTGTAGGTGGCTGTGATACCGGGAAATAACTATAAACCCTGTCAGGTCCGGTTGAGTTTGTCTTGTCATTATAAACTGCAATTGCCCTGAACCTGATATACCCACTTACCGGCGATGAGGTATGGTCAACAAAAGAACGTGCAGAGCTATCAAGTAATCCAGATACCCTCACATACCCTTCGGGCATATTGTCCTTTTCAACATAAAACCCTTTCAAAAACCGCTCTGACTCCTTTGGAAATATCCACTTAATATTGATACCCTCTTTGAAATAATAGCCCAGTGAGTTAATCTCATTAACCACAGGTTTTACATATTCGGCGGGATGGTCTTCAGGATTGTAAGCATATGATTTAATGATACCTTCAATACCAAAAATAGATTCAGCACTTATGCTAAACAGGTTAGGATTTGCACCATTGGCAGCCCTGTCGAAAAATGTAAATTCTGTTGGGTCCTTGGTATTTACTGGTAATATAGGCGTAGAGTTGAGCCTGATACCTTCCCTATAAATATTAAACCCGGTCACGTCGCCAGCTCTCATTTTCATCAGGTCGGCATTCCAGATAACCTGTATTCCATTGGCACTTGTGGTACCCTTGGCTGTTATGTCATTTACTACATTAAGGTCGGGTATCTGGCCATAATTCCACAATACACTGTCTAGTAATGTATTTGTACCCTGAATAAATAGTCCATACTGGTAGTTGGTCTTTTTAGTAATGCTATGATCTACAAAACCAAAACCACTCATTAGCGCCAGGTCATAATCTTTCTCCATCAATCCGGTAAGGGCTTGTGCAGCCTTATCGTCGGTATTCAGCATTTGTAAGAACTCATCCTTAGCCATGGCACTTATCTTGTGCCCTGTAATCATCTTATATAATTTAGCCTTTACCCTACCCTCTTCTATTTCATCTGCCTCTACAATTTTGAGGTTCTTTTTCTGGGTTAACTCAGGTACAATCGGTTCTGTATTTAGTTTCACCCAATCTTGTAGTCCATCCTTGCGTTTGATATCAAACCCTGTTACATCCTTACTCCAGGTTTTAAAAAACCAGACCAATTTCACATTTTTGCCATCGGCACTTTGCACCAATAGGCTCACATGATCCCGCTGGGCGAAAATGATATCAGAGCAAAACAATAAACATAAGAATGTAAAAAAATATTTACCCATTAGCTTTCAGTTTTATTTAGTGTAGCGTTTCCGCCCTAAAATTACTCAATTTATCGTACAATGGCCTATGCACAATTACAACAGTGCATATTGCATGGTAATAAGCCATTTAAGTTGTCCAACTATTTTAACAGTACTACACAGTAGTTCAAACTCATCAAATAATGGCTTTGCTTGAAAAATCTTAACTTTGATAAATCAGACTACATAAATTATGCCAAGATTATTGAGGGTACTCCTTGTATTATTATCTATTATTATAGGAGCTACGTTTTTATATTCGGCATATACTAAATTATTCCCTATTCATTCATTCGAACTCACGATGATTGAGTATATAAGGCTTCCCGCCAAATTGGCAGCGATACTGGCAAGATTTTTTACCGGGCTGGAAGCTTCATTAGGGGCATTAATTGTGCTTCACCTATATGGCCACTGGAAATGGGTTTTAAAAACTGCACTTGCGCTACTTATTGGTTTCAGTGGATACCTTATATGGTTATGGGCTATTGCAGGCAATGATGTGAACTGTGGTTGTTTTGGCGATGCTATCTGGATGAGCCCTTCTACATCTTTGATTAAAAATGCAGTTATGATTGTTCTAATCTGGCTATTGATTAAATATCATAAGGGCATTACCTATAAATGGACTAGTGTAGTACCACTATCAGTATTAATATCTGCTATAGCATCTATATTTATTTTCTTCCCTGTTTTCTCCCGCTACAAAATTGATTTGAAACCTATGTATACCGCAGACTCAACCGCCGGTACCACATTCATCCCCAATATCGACCTGAGTAAGGGTAAGCATATTATAGCTTTTGTAAGTCCATCGTGCATACATTGCCGTAGGGCAGGATTGCTAATGCACGATATTTTACATCACAATCCTTCTCTACCTATCTATATGGTGATAGGTGGGACAACGAGCGACCTGAAAGATTTTTGGGCAGCCTCAAAAGCAGAAGACGTACCACATACCCGCCTGGCTACCGAGCCATTCATGAAATTATCTAAGGGCATATTCCCAACCATATTATGGGTAAATAATGGAATGGTGGAAGGTGAATTGCTAAGCTATAAAGACCTGGACGAAAAGGTTTTAGAAAAATGGATGAAGGCCAAGGATTAGTTTAAAACCATATAATCATGCTAAAAATCATGTATTAATCACCTCTTTCTGTCGACATTTGCATTCACATTAATTATGAGCACGATTAAAAAAATATTCCCGGTTACAGGTATGCATTGTGCATCATGTGTGCTCAATGTAGAAAAAGCACTTACTACCCAGAAAGGAATACTATCGGCAGGGGTGAACCTGGCGAGTTCATCGGCACAGGTGGAATATGATTCAGAATTGATTAGTCTAAATAACATTAAAAAAGCAGTTACAGAAGCCGGTTATAATATTATAGTAGAGGAAGATGCTGCAAGCCCAGAAAAAATAGAGGCTATAAAACTAAAGAGTTATAAGGCACTAAGATTTAAAACAACCCTGGCCATAGTAATTTCTGCACCTATAGTAATAATTGGGATGTTCGCCATGAACATGCCCTTTGCCAACTACATTATGTGGGCATTAGCCACCCCAGTTATAACCTGGTGTGGCAAGCAATTTTATATAGGAGCATGGAAGCAAGCCAAACATAGAAAAGCAAATATGGATACCCTTGTAGCACTAAGCACTGGGATAGCCTACATTTTTAGTGTATTCAATACCCTATTCCCCCATTTCTGGATGAAGCAAGGCCTGATGCCGGGTGTTTATTTTGAGGCATCGGCAGTGGTTATATCTTTTATATTATTGGGCAAATTATTAGAGGAAAGAGCGGTAGCGAATACATCAACGGCACTCAAAAAGCTAATGGGCCTGCAACCCAATACTGTGAGCCGAATTAAGGATGGCATACTTGAAGAAGTAATAGCGATAAAGGATGTGAAACCAGGCGACCAATTAATAGTGAAGCCCGGTGAGAAAATAGCTGTGGATGGCAAGGTAACTGATGGCAACTCCTTTATCGACGAGAGCATGATAACAGGCGAGCCTATGCCTGTTGCAAAAAATACGGGTGATAAGGTTTTTGCAGGAACCATCAACCAGAAAGGCAGTCTGTATTATTTAGCTGAAAAAACAGGAGATAATACCCTTCTTGCCCATATCATTAAAAAAGTTCAGGAAGCGCAGGGAAGCAAGGCACCGGTTCAAAACCTGGTGGATAAAATAGCAGGGATATTTGTGCCGGTGGTGATGAGCATTGCCATAATAAGTATGATAGCGTGGATAGAACTAGGTGGCAACGCAGGTTTTGTGCATGGGTTACTGGCTCTGGTGACAGTATTAGTTATTGCCTGCCCTTGTGCTCTGGGTTTGGCTACACCTACCGCCATTATTGCAGGAATGGGCAAAGGGGCAGAAAATGGCATCCTTATTAAAGATGCTGCTAGCCTTGAAACGGCCCATAAAATAAATGCCGTAGTGCTGGATAAAACCGGAACAATTACCGAAGGCCGGCCAACCGTAACTGATATCTGTTGGAAAGATGACGCTGATACTGCCTTGCTTTCAAGTGTCCTTTATAGTTTGGAAGCCCGTTCCGAACATCCGCTTGCTGGTGCTATTTGTAGCTTTTTCAATAATCTGGATACCCAGCAAGTAGACATCAAGTTCTTTGACAGTATCACTGGTAGCGGTGTTACTGCACTTTACAATAATAATATCTACTTCGCAGGCAGTGGTAAGTTGTTGCAACAGATGAATGTAAAAATCCCTGATGCACTTGCTAAAAAGGCTGACACCTGGACTCAACAAGCAAACACCGTTGTTTGGCTGGCCGACCAGTTTACCGCACTTGCAGCAGTAGCCATTGCAGATATCATTAAACCCGGCTCGAACAAGGCGGTACAATTATTGCAAAGTATGGGTATAGAGGTTTATATGCTCACCGGTGATAGTATGCAAACGGCCTATATGGTGGCACAGGAGGCGGGCATCACCCAATTCAAAGCTGAGGTATCACCTACTGATAAGGCTAATTTTGTAAAGGAACTCCAGGCACAGGGCAAGGTAGTAGCCATGGTGGGCGATGGGATAAATGATAGCCCGGCACTTGCCCAGGCTGATGTGAGCATAGCTATGGGTCGGGGAACTGATATAGCAATGGATGTGGCAAAAATCACCCTAGTGTCTTCCGACCTGAATTATATATCCAAAGCCATTTTCCTATCCCGCAAAACAGTGCGCATTATTCACCAAAACCTGTTTTGGGCTTTTATTTATAATGTAATAGGCATACCCATTGCGGCAGGATTACTCTTCCCTATTAATGGGTTTTTACTTAACCCAATGATTGCCGGGGCGGCCATGGCTATGAGTTCGGTATCTGTAGTGAGCAATAGCTTGAGATTGAAATGGGGGGATTTAGAATAAATTCTAAATCTATTTCTGGTATTTGTCAAATAATTGATCAAATAGGTTATCAAGTCCTTTTTCGGCAAGGGTACTTTGTACATTTGAAAATAGGATATATACCCTGTCTATGTCCCTATAAACGTAAACCGATGTAAGGAAGGTTCCGGGATTACCAGTATTATGTGAAAATATATGGCCATCATCATCCTTATCCCAAAACCAACCAACTGAAAATACGGGCAACCCAAAGTGGAGAAAGTTATACTCCTCTTTGGTGAAAAATTTGGATTTACCCTGTAAACCCTTTAATTGTTCCTGGATGAACTTTACATAATCAGGTAATGTGGCATTGATATTCCCAGCAGCAAGTAGCCATTCCAATTTATAATCATACTTGCCATCCTCTGGTCTCAGTAAACTATCATGACCATAGGTCTGTAAAGTATCTACCGCTGATGGCCTTCCAAATCCGAAATTAGTACCCAACAAACCATTCAATTCCTTTACCAACTCCTTGTAAGATTTGCCTGATGCTTTTTCCATCATAAATTCTGCCACCAGATAGCCCAAATTGGTATAGCCCATTGTATCCTTAGTTTTCTGGGGTAGTTGGCTGATCATCCATTTTGCAAACTGCATTCTTTGCTCTTCATCATTACCATGAAATTGGCTTTTTACAGGCACCGCATTTGTATAAGTGTATTTAGGCAATTTTGTCCTGAAAGAGAGGGCTTGTAATAAAGTAATATTATAGTATTCCTTCCGGCTGCCTGCTTTCATTTCGGGGAACAGGTCAAAGAATTTTGTATCCCATTTTAGTTGCCCTCTTTTCACCATTTGGGCAGCAATAAAACCTGTTATTGCCTTGGTATTTGAGCCTATCCTGAATCGATCATTAAGATTCGCCACCCTACCAGAGCCTGCCTTTTTCTCACCAAGTACCTGCATTTCGATAATTGAATCAGAACTAACAACCGCATACCCCAATTCCGGAATTCTGAATTCCCTTCTGATACTATCCGCTACTGCCAGGCAAGCCTGACCATTAGCTTGAAAACCACACACCCACAAAAGCAGTAACCAAACCCATCTCTTCATATCAATACTTCCTAATTTGCACACAAGATGCCCCCGGAATATCTATATTGACTCCGGTATATTCCAGTGTATTATGAACCTTATCTCGTTTAAAAACAACCAAATTACCGCTTAACTGATTAGCTACTATTACGAATTTCCCATCAGGACTAATATCGAACATACGGGGGTGGTCGCCATGGGTGGAAACTTTACCAATGGCTGTGAGGAAGCCTGTTTTTGGGTCAATGGCGAATAGGGAGAGGGCATTTACTTTTGCACGGTTTGACGCTATGAGCATTTGTCCATCAGGTGTAATGTGTATATCTGCTCCACTATATTGCTTGTGCCTGCCTTTTTTATGGTAGAATATCCGTTGTAAGGATTTGAGCTTGCCATCAAAATAACTAAAAGCCTCAATTGCACCACCCATTTCTTCTATGCAATAACAAAACCTGCCATTTGGGTGAAAGACAATATGCCGGGGACCACTACCTGGGTATGTTTTTGTGTAGGGATAATAAGCAGGTTGCAAAGGGTGGTTTGTGGAACCATCAAAAGAATAACACCGTATTTTATCAGCACCTAGGTCTGGAAAAAAGATGTAGTCCTCGTTTGGTGAAAAAACTGCTGCATGAATATGCGCCTTATCCTGCCGTTTCCTGTTAATGCTGCTATCCCTGAAACTGATTACCTGGGTTGGGGGTAAAATTGAGCCATTCGCAGATAATGAATAAGCCGACACGCTAGCTTCGGTATAGTTGGCATTCAGCAACCACCAGCCTGAACTAATTATTGCGAAATACACTGGATTCTCCCCTTCACTTCTCTGGCTATTGATATAAGATAATTGTGCAGATGCAGTATCAAATGAAAAAGCTGTAACACTTCCTGCTCCAGCGGTTTGGGTCTCGGTACAGGCATATAAATATTCCCCATTGGGAGACAAACTAATAAAGGAGGGATTAAGCACCCCTCCCACCACTGATTTAGGCATCAATGCCCCACTTATGGTATCGAGCTCATAAACATAGATGCCATTCTTAGTCTTATCCCAATTATAAGAACCTACAAACACATAATAATGAGACCCAAATGCAGGCTGGGATGTGAACCACATCAGCCATAAAAAAGCACCCCACTTGCACCTGTTTGCCATAATGCAAACTTAGGGTTTAGGTAGGGAAGATTTGGGTGGTGGGTGAAAATAATTAGGGATAAACTACCATTCAATTTGGTAATTTACCCCTAAAAAAACAATATTAAATTTCAATGACCATCACCCCTCCCACACCGGTTTCCTCTTCTCAATGAAGGCATTGATACCTTCATTGGCATCTTTGGTATTCATTAATTCATTTACATACATATCCTGCAAGATTGGTAAGAAATTGCTTAGAATATGATTGAATTTCACCCTTGAAGCTTTTACTGCAAACCTAAGTGATGAGGCACTTTTGGGGAGTATGTGTTGCTCAATAAAGGTATTTATTCCTTCATCCAACCCTGCACGGTCATCATACACTTCATTGAGCAGGCCATATAATTTTCCTGTTTCGGCAGAGATTACCTTTCCTGTTATGATTAATTCCTCTGCTCTTCCCAAACCTATTTTTTCAGCCAGGATTATAGATGCAGGTGGTGGGAATACCCCTAATATTATTTCAGGCTGACCCATTTTGGCTGATTTATCAGCGTATAGGAAATTGCACATTATGGCCAGTTCCATACCACCGCCCAGGCATTGGCCGGTGATTTTGGCCATGGTAGGTATTGCCAATTCTTTAAGGGTATAGAAAAGATGATGGAACGAGGTAAGCATGGTGCCTGCAGCATCTTTCTTATGTTCATCTACGCTTGCCCCAAATGAAAAGTGTTTGCCTGCCCCTTCAAACGTAATCAGCTTTAAACCCTTCATTCCCTTAAACTCATCAAAAAGAGCCATCAAGTTGGCCATCATGATGCTATCCAGTACATTGCCCTTGCCATCGTCCAGAATTATCCGAGCCACGGCACTTTCATTTAAATATTCTACTTTAATCTTTTGCATAAACCTGATTTTATACAACTGTCTGGTATTGGGGAGAAATGGTGTGGTGTAGTTCT
>CANGSR010000038.1 GCA_947456055.1 Chitinophagaceae bacterium | reverse complement strand
GCAATATATCTATCAGGTATAGTAATAGTAAAGGGTTCTGATTTTAATTGACCTTCTTTAATAATGATAGATTTGGGGAGCGTTGCATATTCTGATAAACTAGAATGCAAATCTATTACCATATCGCCCATTTTTGAGGGCAGATTAAGTACAACAACTCCTGATGCATCATTACCGCAAATGACAGCTGATGGAGTTAATAATATGTCTTCAATATATGGTGGTATTATTTCCACTGTAATTGTCAAGGTTTTTCCAGCATAATCAGCGTGTATATCAACAAATTTCTTGTTGAATGTTAATGGCAGCGGAGGGACACTTATTGTTACGCTTATAGATGATGCACCAGCAGGTATTGTTACCATTGGTAACACAGTTGCTAAGGATGTATTGTCGCTAAATAGGTTGATATTAATATCCGCAACTGCAGCTGAATCTAAAAATAATGTAGCAGTTCCATCATAGCCGCATGTTATTATATTTGGTGGGTTGAATTTTAATATCTCTGATACAGGGAATATATTATCGGCAGGTGCATTAACAGTGATGCCAGGCGAGAAATGCGAGTTTACAATATTTATAAATGGAGTCCAACCATCTTTTTGTCCGGTAAGCTTTTTATGAACAAGGTTTAGATTATCTGCCCCCGCTGCAATTATTTGATTAATTGAATAACCAAGTTGCCTATGTAGGTAAAATAGAAACAATGTTGAAAATCCACTGAGCGCATTATGTTTATGGTCTAATTTATCAACTACCTCTATATAATTTTCCCTGGAACTATTCAGCCAATTTTTGCTATTCAAAAAATTTGCAATAGGGTAACCCAATCCATTTTGTTTCAAAAATTGTGCTGACAGGAAGCATGATAGTCCTTCTCCCATACTGCCCTCGTTTAGCAATCCCCACCAACTCCCACCTTGTGACCACATAAATTGCTCAACCATTTCAGCAACTAATAAAAAACGGATTAGGGAATCATCGAAATAAATAGGTTGTTTCATATCATTATCAAACCACCATGAGCTGAGGGTGACGGTAAGATCACTATTTATTGTGAGTGTATGTCCGCTCGCTTTTTTGTCAGAAGTTATTAGTACAGGTATGGGACAATTAATATCAAGGAAAATATTGCCAAACCATCCCATCATCAACTGGAAATCCTGTTCACATACTGCTATAACTTTGTTCAATCTGGCCGGTTCTGGGCCGGTAGGGTTTGTTTTTGTGGTAGTTAATGCACTGTCATATTGAAATGAATAATGTGCGGTTTGGCCTCCATTGGTCAGGCCATTTGTAGTGTATCCCATTTTTGTTATTTTTAGTATTATGTGTATTTAAATTAATTAATTACATGTAAATTATAAGTAGAAAATAAATTTTTAATTATAAAAATACAAATTGTTATTTTATATATTAATATAAAAAATAACAAGAAGAGGCGAGAAAGTAATTAGGCATACTCGTTATGGGAATTTGCAACTTTTCTTATAACAAGGATCTATTTATTCTCTATAATGATTGAGATAGTTTCAGCAATTGTTTTGAAATAGCAATGCCTGATGGAAACCATACCAAGGGTCTCCCTTGGTATGGTTATACTCTGTAGTAATCCTGGCTTCCAGGATGGTTTTGTTAAGTAAATGATATCTGTTTACTAAACCCGACTATTAGATCAACTAACTGCAGGTATCTTCTTTATCCTGCTATTGCTCCACTACAAAATGAAATACCCTCGTTTCAGTACTAGAAAACAGAGTCAATAGGTACATACCATTGGCAAGGTTTGAGTTGAGCTGTATCCGCTCATTCACCGCACCCTGGTAGGCTATAGCTTTACCCCTAAATACTATTTGTCCTAATAAGTCACTAACCTCTATTACCAGTTCTTCATCATTTACAGAGCTAAGATTGCCTTTTAAGATAAAGTCTCCCTTATTAGGGTTTGGCATGAGGGCTATATTTCCATTCAGCATTTCATTGCCTATGGTAGTATTTAGTGAGCTACCATCACCAGAATGAGGTGGGGTAGGACCTACAGTAATATTCTTGGTCACATAGTTGGTACAGCCTGATGCATTGGTTACTGTATAGGTGATGGTAGCAGTACCAAGCCCTACTCCTGTAACCACGCCCGTACCTGCAACTACCGTAGCCCGTAGCGCATTACTACTGCTCCATGTGCCACCACCTGTAGCATCGGTTAAAGTAATAGGTGCACCACTTATTGATACTGTTGACGCACCACTTATACTGGCCGGTGCTGCAGGTATTGGTAATACACTTACCGTAAAGTTTGCCTTACAACCTGTGCCCAGGGTATAGGTAAGTGTGGCCATCAGATTGGCAGCAAGACCTGTTACAACCCCTGTGCTTAAATTTATAGATGCAATTGTAGCGCTTGAGCCACCACTAGCCCATGTTCCACCACCTGTAGCATCACTCAGTGTAATAGTCTGTCCCAGGCATACACTTGATGGGCCTGTTATAGGCGACAATGGGTTAACTGTTGTAGTGGTCAGTGCTATACACCCACTTGGTAACGTATAGGAAATCACAACTGTGCCAGCACTCACGCCAGTTATTACACCTGTAGTCCCTATAAGGGCAATACTAGTATTATTAGTGCTCCAGGTTCCTCCGGCAGTTGGGTTCGTGGCGGTATTGGTGGTACCCACGCAAATCGGAACCGTACTTGATATGGAAGTGGCTGTTAATGCTGCAACCGAAACTGTTGTTATTGCCCTGCAACTAGCCGATATTGAATAGGTGATGTTTGCTGTTAAATTGGCAGCTAACCCTGTAACAATACCTGAGGATGATCCTACAGTAGCTATGGATGGGGATCCGCTGTTCCAGGATCCGCCGGGTACTACATCAGATAAGGTAATTGTCTGGCCCAGGCATACCCTTGTTGGCCCTGTGATGGGCGCCATAGCACCAACCGCAATGTTCTTTGTAGTTACACAGCCTGTTGGCAATATATAGGAAATGACTACTGTGCCTGCTGTTACTCCTGTTACAACACCTGTAACCGACCCTACAGTGGCAAGTGAAATAGATGAACTTTGCCAGGTTCCACCCGGTACTGCATCAGTAAGTGTTATGGTCAACGCAGGACATACATTTACTAATCCTGATATAGGGGAAAGCGGATTAACAGTGACTACAGTTGAAGCTATACAACCAGATGCCAGGGTGTAGTTTATAGTGGCCGAATACCCACCGGCTACACCAGTTAATATGCCCGAGCTGGATCCGATTGTAGCTATAGTTGGTGATACGCTCGACCAGTTGCCCCTTGGCGTACCATTGGCAAGCGTTATCGTTTGCCCCTGGCATACGGTACCTGGCCCGGTAATAGGTGATACTGTATTAACTGATACTGTATTTGATGTGATACAACCCGCTAAGGTAGTATAGCTGATTACAGCGCTGCCAGTAGATATGCCAGTTGCACTGCCCGATGCCGAACCTATTGTAATTGCAGGGCCGGAACTACTCCATAGCCCACCAGGGACAGGATTGGTGTAAGTACTAGTCTGGCCTATGCAAATGGTTGGTGCGCCTGAAATTGCAGCTAGCGCATTTACAGTTATTGTATAATTTGAAACGCAACCAGAACCGAGGGTATATAATATTGTCGCAGAAAGATAACCTGCAACCCCTGTAACAATACCACTCGCACTACCCACTGTAGCAATTGATGGCGATGCACTACTCCAGGTTCCTCCACCGGTAGCATTACTTAGCGTTATGGTCTGTCCCTGGCATACTGTAGTTGGGCCGGTAATTGGAGATGATGTATAAATTACAATTGCCGAAGTTGCCGTACATCCTGTAGCTAGTAGGTAGGAAACTGTAGCTGTTCCCGCTGAAATACCTGTTACTACACCTGATACAGATCCTATTGTAATTGTTGCGTCTCCACTTGACCACACGCCTCCGGTTACAGGGTTAGTAAGGGTAGTAGTTTGCCCCTGGCATAAAGAGGATGCCCCGGAAATGGGAGATAGTGCATTAACTGTCACATTATAGGTTACACTACAACCCACGCCCAATGTATAGACAATGGTTGCAGCACCTGCACCTGATGCCACCCCGGTTACTACGCCGTTAGTTGATCCTACTGTGGCTATAGAGGGCGTTGCGCTGCTCCATGTTCCACCAGGAGATGCATCAGTAAGTGTGATATTTTGCCCACGGCAAACACTTGTTGGTCCGGTGATGCCTGCCATAGTATTAACAGTAAGAAGTGCAGTTGTATACAATCCCGAAACTATATAACTTATTATGGTGGTACCAGTTGAAACACCTGTTACTGTACCGGCAATCGAACCTATGGTTGCAACTGAGGTATTACTACTGCTCCATGTGCCTCCTGCTAATCCATCGCTCAGTGTTACAATAGAGCCGGGACATATTGAGGTAGGGCCTGTGATAGGCGGAACTGAACCAATGAATACCGTTTTGGTTACTATTGCCGATCCGCAACTATTGCTCACGGCATATACAATCGTATCAAATCCTACTGAAGCGCCCGTTACCACTCCAAAGAGAACAGTTGCATTGGTATTGGTTGCCGTCCATGCACCACCACCAACTGATGCTGTAATGGTAATACTTGCGCCTACACCTACCGTTGATGGACCGGTTAAGGTACCTGCAACAGGATTAGGATTAATAGTAACTACATGGGTGGATACAGCAGAGCCACAACTATTTGTATAGGAATAGCTTATGATAGATGTGCCAGCCGATACGCCTGTTACTACACCGCCAAATGTGGTTACTGTTACATTACCATTACTTACCGACCAAATTCCGCCTGTGGTGGTAGAGCTTAGGGAAATTGATGCCAGGACACATACGGCAGATGGACCACTAATAGTGCCAGCATCTGGTAAGCCGTTAACTGTAAAAGGCTTGGTAGCATAGGCAGTTCCACAGCCATTGGTAACTGCGTAAGAAATAATGGAAGTTCCTGCCGAGATACCTGTTACAATACCTGAAGCCGCTACCGTACCCACTGCTGTATTTGAACTACTCCAGACGCCACCAGTTGCCGAAGCCGAGAATAATGTTGATGCGCCAGGGCAAACACTTGCAAGGCCAGTAATAAAGCCAGTTACAGGCAGTGGATTTACAGTGATTATAATCGATGTTATAGCACTACCGCAACTACTGCTCACCGTATAGGATATTAGTGCTGTTCCTGCGCCTATTCCAGTTACATTACCAGTTGTACCTACGGTGGCTACTGCTGTATTTGAACTGCTCCAAACACCACCGGGTGCTCCATCAATAAGAGTGGTGGTACTCGCTGCGCAGATAGTAGTAGTTCCTGCTATGGTGCCAGCATCAGGGGACGGATTTACCGTTACCAGAATTGTGGCAGCCGCAGATCCGCAACTATTAGTTACGGTATAAGAGATTATTGTTGTGCCAGCTGTTAACCCAGAAACCACGCCGGCAGGACTTACTGAACCCACAGCCGGACTGGTGCTACTCCAAACCCCACCTACTGCTAAATCGGTCATGGTTGAAGATGTACCGGTGCAAATCATAGAAGTTCCGGTAATGGTACCTGCTGATGGGGAAGGATTCACCGTAAGGAGATCAGTAACAAAGCATCCTGAGGCCCCGGTATAGGTAATAATAGCTGTTCCTGCAAGAATTCCGTCCACATCACCGGTAAGCGATCCAATAGTGGCTACAGTTGCCAGGCTAGAGCTCCATACCCCACCTGATGTAGTATCAGATAAGGTGGTACTAGATCCCTGGCATATAGTGGAAGTGCCGGTAATAGGTGCAGGAGAAGGATTTACTGTTACTGTCCTGAAACTTTCATTTATCCCACAACTATTAATAACTGAGTAATTAATTATTGCTGACCCGGGTGCAACGCCTGTAACTAAACCGGATGAATTTATTGAAGCAATTGTAGTATCACTACTAAACCAGTATCCACCGGGTGTAGGGTCGGTCATAAGGGAGGTAGCAGCTGCACATAGTGTGCTAGTACCCGAAATAGGACCGATTGCTGGAATTGTAGTTACTGTAAATGTTTGGGTGGTATAGCAACTTGAACTTACAAAGTAGGTAATAGTAGTTGTGCCTTCAGCAACCCCTGTGGCAACCCCTGAAATGGAATCAATTGTTGCAGTGCTTGTATTACTGCTGCTCCATGTTCCACCGGCAGTGCCATCGCCTAGTGTAGCGGTGCTGCCTGTACATGCAGAGGCTGATCCGGTAATGGGTGTAGGAGTTGTGACTATGGTTATAGTATCAGTTGCGGTACAGCCGATACTCCAGTAATAGGAGATTATGGCTGTGCCGGCAGAAACACCTGCCATATTTCCGGCAATATCTATTGAGGCAATTGAAGGGTCGCTACTGCTCCAGATACCACCTGCTAAGGTGTCAGATAGGGTAGTGCTGGTGCCAGTGCATAAACTCTGGGCACCTGTAATGGTACCCTGTATTGACAATTGGATATTGAGCAATACCCCTGGTGTAAATTCATTGAAGGTGGTATTGGTAGTGGTATAATGGCAACGGTAATATTTAGTTCCGCTTACAGTTGGTATATAAGTTGGATCTGTAGCACCACTAATATTGGTCCAGAAAATGCTGTTGGGCGAATATTGCCATTGGTAATTAACAGGCGGTCCAGATAAATTAAGTGATAAATAGGTAGAATCACATGGTACTCCCGAGTTAGCCACATGTACAATTAGCCCCTGAACTAAGCCAGTAAGTTCGCTGTAATCTACCATGTTGGCACCTTCATTTATATCAGACCTGATAAATAATTTATTATTGGCATTGAGGGTATCAGTTATAAGGTTTGTAAGATTCCCTACTGACACAAGGTTACTCATGATGGTTTTGCCCTGGCTATTGATATTCAGGTTATTCATCCAGGTAGTGCCACCACCTGCGAAGGTGATGCCACCAAATGTGGTTACATCGCCAGTGCTGTCGGTATATGTGCCATTGTTTTTGAAATTTACTCCATTGAGTACTACATGGTCATTAGCACTGCCTACCATATGCCCTCCGGGGTCAATTACCAGGTAAGCACCTGCCCCGGCTCCACCGGTACCAGTGCCCGAACCACCACCTGACCCTGGCCTGTTATGGACAGTAACAGGGTATGTGGTATAGGCAAATCCGCAATAATTGGAAACTGAGTAAGTAATTATCGTACTACCGGGTGAAACACCGCTCACTATACCCAGCCCGGAAATGGAGGCAATTGATGCGTCATCACTATTCCATGTTCCATAGGGTGCTGGATCAGTTAGTGTGATTAAAGACCCTACATAAACACCTGATGGCCCGCTTATAGTGCCTGCAACAGGCATAGGATTGACAACAATTGTATTAGTAGCCACAGCCGTACCGCAGCCATTGGTAACTGAATAGCTAACTACTGCGGATCCTGCACTTATACCTGTTACAAATCCCATAGATACACTTACCACTGAAGGGTCGCTACTAGACCATGCTCCTCCTGGAGTGCCACTTGCATAATAGTAATCAGCCCATCCAGGGCAAAGGTTTGTTAAACCAAACAGCATACCTGCATTAGGCATTGCATTCACTGTTATAGTACGGGTAGTACTCACTGTGCCGCAAGCATTAGTTACTGAGTAAGAAATTACTGCTATACCTGGCATTATACCCACTACTGCAGCACTTGACCCACCTGTGGCAGTTACAGTGGCCACAGCAGGATCGCTGCTGCTCCAGGTGCCGCCAGCCAGAGATCTGGTTAAGAATATTCCATCTCCCTCGCATACTGATGTAGGGCCTGAAATTACTCCCGCTAGGGTAGTCCCCATACTTAGATTAAGCCTCATTCCTGGCGTATTGCCAGTGTATGTGGTATTATTGGTAGTTATATGGCACAAATAAAATACGCTTGATGAAGTTACTGATGCTGTATATGTTCTGTTTGTAGCTCCTGTAATATTGGTCCATGTAGCACTATCGCTTGATTGTCTCCATTGGTATTTCATTGCCGGACCGGAAATGTTTACAGATAAAACACTCGTATAAGTGGGACATGACCCACTTATGGCTGCCCTGCTTGCAATAATACCGGGTACGGAATCATATAATTTTCCGGTAACCACCATATAGGCCGCATTATTGAGGTCACTCCTGATAATAAGATTATTATGAGAAGCCAGTGTATCAAAGGTGAGATTGGCAGTATTGTTTACTGATACGGCTGAATTGACCTGGGTTTTTCCTCTTGAGTTGATGTTATAATTATTTAGAAAAGTACTCCCACTACCGCTAAGCACATTATTGCCTATGGTGGTAAAAGTACCAGTACTATCTATATAAGCACCATTATTCACAAAATTCACCTTTTTCAATACCATTTGCCCGGCACTGCTTACTACCGAATAGGTGCCAGGTTTTATATTATAGGCACCTTGCCCTTTCACCATTGAAAAGCTGCAAACGAGCAATATTAATATTAGATATTTTTTCATAAAATAGATTTTAAGACCACTACTCATGGTTCTTTCTTATTAAATACTATACCCTGGTAGATGTGCCAATTTTTCAGAATTATCACATCCATAGCCCGCTTACATCTTAAATCACCAATGCTACCCATGATCTTTCCAGGGCTGTCCTAATAGGCCTGTGTCGACATTTTATTTCTGGGTGTCATTTGCAGATTGTGGCAAAATGGCTTTGTCTTTCCTTACAGGTCTTTTCATATCTGCACCTATCCTTAGGTTGTCGGGCTGTCCATTTTCTTTAGCTGCAAGGTATTTGCCTTTATTAAAGGGCTCCTTATCCACCTCTGGAACTACACGGTGGGCATTAGCCCATGCATCCTGACGAACACCTGTTACCTGCCAGCTTACTTTCACATTTGGTTTATCAGATTTAATTTGGAAATGGGTGCCTTCAATTTCTTTCGATACATACACCTGTGCCGGTTGGCCTATAGCAGTAAGCTGGTACCTGTAATCTTTGTTCAATGCTTCAAAATAAGATGGGAGGTCTACATAGGCTACTCCACTTGCATCTGTAGTGATATTGCCATTATATACATTCATCATGTCAGGGCTTTCCACGAAAGAATGGTAGAGGTATTTATTTGCAGGATCAAGAGGGTGGTCAATTTCAAAAGTGCCACTTAATTTGCTTAGAGCCCCTTGTATGCGTGTGGCTCCATCTGAATAAACGGCATAGTTTGATGTGCCACCAACGGCATAACCATAAACACCATAAGCATGTGCAGGTGCAGCCATGTAGCTCGAAGCAGAACCATTAACTCCAATTGAATAATCGCCTGAACCATAAGAATCACCTTCTACACCAGTTACAATAGTATGCGCAACATCTGATTCACCGTAGCCATATACTCCTGTATTGTTTCCTCCACCCACAACCCCAACGCCATTTTGATCACTTACAGATTTGATCATGTTAGAGTAGATACCAGTTCTTAGATTATCATTAGGTCCAGTATATTGCACACGTACAACTCCACCATCATATTGATACCCACTTGATAATGCAGAAGGTGAGGCGTTTTGGTTGATAAAAAGTGCAACTGTATCATCTGTAGATCTAATTGCCACTAAACCGTGATTGGCGGCTCCATTTAAACTTAGCCTGTCACCGGCAGCAGGGTTTTGATATATTATAGAATTTCCTATCGAATTAGTTCCGGTAAAAACCGGGATATAATTAGAAGTTCCGGCACCGCCAAAACCAAGTGGTTGCCAATAAAAGCCTGTATATGTATAATACCCTGGTGTGCCGTCGGTCTGGTAAACCAGTAGACCGGTGGCAGGTAAGGGTATAGCTAAGCGCTGTGTAGCAGTCATGCGAGGCACCAATATGCCTTTTGTGGTACTGCTTACATCCAGCATAGCACTGGTATCGGCTGCTGCTCCGGTAGCATTTACTGCAACTCCTTGTGCCGAAAGTTGGTTACCTGCCAATACGCCTGTCATTAGGGCAATACAAAATGCATAAAACTGGTTATGTTTCATTTTTGTTGTTTTTTTTGAGTGTTTTTATATAAAAAAGGAATAATTTTATATGTAATTTCAAAATTTATAAGATTTATAGCCATAGCATGTTAGCCTAATTAAGTTAAGATTCGGCTACATCCTGGTATTAATTGTACATCAGGGCCGATACTATTTCTGGTCTGGATTCGCTCCTTTTGATTTATGTGCCTGAGCTTCTTTCCTACTTTTGTTTTTCAGATCAGCGTTTATTCCTAATTCTTCAGGCTGTCCCATCTCTTTAGGGTATAGATATTTACCCTTGTCATGTGGGCCTTTTTCAACTTCGGGCACTACACGGTGTGCATTTGCATAGGCATCATGCCTTACACCTGTCACCATCCAGCTCACCTTAATATTTGGCTGGTTGGTTTTGATTTCAAAACTGTTTCCGGTTATTTCCTGCGTTACAATAGCCTGTGCGAAGGTGGCTCCTATTACAGTAAGCTGGTAACGGAAATCTTTGTTCAATGCCTGGAAATAATCAGGCATTTTAACAGTTGCATCTCCACTGGCATCAGTGGTTATATTGCCATTGTAGATGTTCATCATATCAGGGCTTTCCACAAAACTGTGATAGAGGTACTTATTTTCAGGATCGAGCGGATGGTCAATCTCAAAAGTACCACTACCCTTACTCAAAGTACCTTGAACCCTAACATTCCCGTCAAAATATCCGCCATAGTTGTTTGTACCACCATGTGCCTCACCATAAACACCAAAACAATTATTTGGCGCCATTGAAAGGTCGTAGCCACCACCATAAACACCGACTGAATAATCTCCCGAACCCAATGATTGTCCCTCAATACCAACCACATAAGTTCCTGTTGCCGATGATTGTCCATATCCTGCTACACCAGTTGAATTACCAACACCAATTATTCCAGTTCCGTTCTCATCAGAAAAAGATTTGACCATGTTAGAGTATATACCTGTTCTTAGATTATCATTAGGTCCGCTGTATACCACGCGAACAACTCCACCTCCAAATGTAGTTCCACTTGATAATGCCGAAGGTGAGGCGCTTTGGTTGATGTAAAGAGCTATTGTATCAAAGAGAGACCTAACTGCTACTAAACCATGATTTGAAGTGCCATTATTGATACCAATCCTATTACCTGCAGCTGGGTTTTGGTATATTATAGAGTTACCCACTGAATTAGTACCGGTAAAAATAGGGATATAATTAGCGGTGCCTGTAGTGCCAAAACCAAGTGGCTGCCAAGCAGAACCTGTAAAAGAATAATACCCTGCTGTGCCGTCGGTTTGGTAAACCAATAGCCCGGTAGCGGGTAGGGGTATGGCTAAACGCTGTGAAGCAGTCATACGTGGCACCAATATACCTTTTGTAGTACTGCTTACATCAAGCATAGCACTGGTGTCTGCTGCTGCTCCCGTAGCATTTACTGCTACTCCCTGTGCCCTAAGTTGGTTGCCTGCCAATACCCCTGTCATTAGCGCTATACAAAATGCATAAAGTTGGTTGTATTTCATTTTTGTTGATTTTAAATGTTTCTGTTAACAGACGTAATATTTTGTTTTGTCTAACATGTATGAGGGATGTCATTTTAGTTCTTAAATAAAGTGGGGGTAGATATTTGTTTGTCATTTGGGTTTTATCTACCCCACTTATTTACTTAGTCAATACCATTTTCTTGGTGTCAATCATTTTGCCATCTATTATCAGTGAATACTGATACATACCTGCAGAAAGAGTGCCACTTTGGATGGTGAATTCATTGGTGCCTGTTTGGTGAACTGGGAATGTCATTACTTCGGAACCTGTTATGGTGCTTACTTTAATTGTTGCAGAATTGAAATTGCCGGGAATAGTGCAACGGATCAAAGTATTCATAGTGAAAGGGTTAGGGAAATTCTGTGTCAATGATGGTTCCTGGCTGGCATCTGTTGTTTGCACTGAAGATGTTTTGGATATCTGGTAATTAGGGCAACATTGGGTCATTGAATGTTGTATATCATGCATTATAGCTCTTAGTTCATCTATCTGGGTCTGCAATTCCTCATTTTGTTTTTTCAACTGCTCATTAGTTGCAGATAATTCCTGAACTGATTTTACTATAGGCATAATGAAATCGGTATAGCGAACACTATATAACCCGTCTGGTGTATTTGGCTTTTCAACGCCTGTAAAATCATATCCTGATTCAATAGCAGCTTTCTCAACTTCCTGGGCTATAAAGCCTGTTTGAGTGAGCTTTTCAATGTCATATTTACCTGCAAAGTCAGCATCTCCCTGTTTTTTATTTTTATATATAATATCATTCTCTCTGTGTATATTCAAATTGTAGGTAACGGGGCGCAAACGGTTGATGAAATCAAGTCCCTTTACATTTGCCTTTACATTATCCTTCACCCTTGCATCACTATAGGCAGTAATACCTGTTACCTGTGCACGTATGGTGGCTATACTAGAATTGCCTAGTTCAACACTATTGCTTGTACTGTAGGTGCCTCCACAGTTATACCCTATGGCATTCCAGTTTGTAATGGTGGGTCCGATTAAGGAGGCTGGAGATGCGTTGCACCCGATTGCAGTGTTATTTGAACCCGAAGTTAAAGCCATGAGTACACTGTTTCCGATTCCAGTATTATTATTACCCGTTGTATTCCAGTAAAGTGCAGCATCACCTATACCTACATTTTGGATGCCAGTAGTATTTCCAAATACTGCATGATCACCCACGCCTACATTGGCAACTCCACTTGTATTATAATACATTGACAATTGCCCTACTGAAGTATTGTTTGCGCCAGTTGTATTGTAATACATAGACCAATAACCAATCGAGGTGTTAAATCCGCCTATTGTATTATTAAACAACGACCATTCTCCTGTGGCGGTATTTCCATTACCGGTTGTATTGGCGGCTAAAGCCTGGTATCCTGTTGCCGTATTATTATAACCTGTAGTATTTGAAGCTAATGATGAATAGCCTATTGCGGTGTTAGCATTACCTGTAGTATTCAGACCAAGACTATTAGCTCCGAAGGCAGCATTAAAACTACCTGATGTGACAGACCTGAAGGCTGTGTAGCCAAATGCAGTATTTGCAAGTACGGATGGATCGATAATGCCTGATACTCTGTTATTTATCTTAATGTTCAATGGCATTAAGTTAGTAGTACCAATGAAATTTGCAGTAGTGGTGGCATTGCCTGCTGTTGACCAGGTCTGGGCTAAAAGTTGGGTTGCTAAGCTGAAGCCAATTGCAAATAGTAAAATTGCTTTTTTCATAAATTTCGTTTTCGTTTGTATGATGCAAAGATTGGCCGAAATAAACTCCTGCAAATCGCATAAGCATGTGAAAATGAAACCAGTAAAGTGGGTTGAAAATAATCAGACCAGGCGGTCTTTGAGGGCTTTTACTATAGCCTCGGAACGGGAATGCACTTCCATTTTTTCGTAAATGGACCTTATATATGAGCGGACGGTATCAATAGAAATGAAATACTTATCACCTATCATTTTATAGGAGAGGCCCTGCACCAGGCCATTCAGTACTTCTATTTCCCTTTTATTCAGTTGTATTTTATTCTTGCTTTTTGCGTTTTCCTGCTCCTGAATATTATGTATGATCTTGCGGGCTATGGAGGGCGTAAGCGGGGAACCACCTTTATAAACCACCCTAATAGAGTCCATTATTTGCTCAGGACTGGCACTTTTTAATAAATATCCCGATGCACCGGCATTAATAGCCTCCATTATCCGGTCTGCAGTCTCAATAACTGTAAGTATCAGGATATTCAAAAAGGGGTATTTATCCTTTAGCCGCCGGGTACAGGCAATACCGTTTTCCCCTGGCAGGTCCACGTCCATTAGTATTACATCGGGTAATGTATCGGGCGTAAATTCAGTTAATGGCTGGCAGGCATCATAATCGCCCACACATGAGAAGTCGGTAGACAGCTCTAAAAGACATTTTAAAGCTTGCCTGAGGGAATTGTTATCTTCTATGATGGCGACTCTTATCACGGGACTAATTTCCAAAGGTCAGGATAAACCACTAACATTTAATCGCATGTTCATGCGGTTCTTAAAAAAACTTTTACCACCGTTCCTGTGCCGGGATAACTACTAATCTCAACTCTGCCTCCCATTTCTTCTCCTCGTTTCTTAATATTGGTCAAGCCATTTCCTTTCTTTAGCGTTTCGAAATCAAAACCAATTCCATTGTCGGTAATCACCATCACTATTTCCTTTTTTACTTTTGCTATTTCAACTTTTATAGAAGTGGCTTTGCTGTATTTTACCGAATTGTTTACCGACTCCTTAAAAATATAGTATAAGTTTTTCCTGGTAACCATCTTTAATTTCAGTTCACCCATATCATTAGCTAGGGTGAGTGAAAAAGCCATGTTTTTTGCTTCGGCTACACCCACACCAAAATCTTCCATATACTGCACCAGGTTGAGCAGTTTATCATTTTCAGGTTTCACTGCCCATATCATGTCATTCATGGAAACAATGATTGATCGGGTTTTTTCTCCAATGTCTGTCAGCAATTGCTGTGTTCGGGCTACATTGGTATCAGCATTCTTTTTGGCTACCTCACTATAAATAGAAATACTACTTAGGGTACTTCCCAGGTCATCATGGAAATCTGCTGCTATTTTACGTCTTATAGTTTCCAATTCCAATATATGTCGTAGGCGGTTCATGAATATAAAGTATATAATTGCTACAACAACTATTAACATCAATATCCTAAACCAAATAGTCAACCAAAATGGTGGCAAAACAACAAATGGGAAGTCAGTAATTTGTGTGTTCCATTCATTCAATCCATTTCCAGATTGTATTTTGAGATGATATTTTCCTGGTGGAACAGAGATGTAATTTACATTGTGGAGTTCGGTATAATTCCAGTCGTGGTCAATGCCTTCGATTTTATACCTGAACCTGATACCCGCAGGATTATTGTAATTAAAAGCAGTAAAAGAGAAGTTAAACGTATTCTTATGGTATTCTACTTCCAATAGGGGTTGATTGCCAGGTATAAATTTGGTGTCATTATTAATCAAAACCTGCTCAATAAGGGGAGGTGAGGGTAAGGGTTGATTAAGCAAATCATAAGGATTAAAGTAAGAATAAGCATTTCTGAATTTCATGACCAGGTATTGACCTACATGACTAAATGGACTTATGCAAAATGATTCTGAGTTTACTAATGGAAAAATATTCGACTTTTTGCTATGGATATCAAAACACAATAAACCAGCATCAGTGGTTACCCAGGCAATATTATTTTTTACCACAATGCCCTTGCAATCCAGGTTATGAAGGTTGATGAAGGAGTCATAGAAGTAAAATGTTTTTTTACTGGTATCGAACCTTGCAAGGCCATTTCTTGAAGTGCACCATATAAAGCCGTTATTATCGACATCAATACACGACATATGGTTGGCACTTACCGAGTCTGCGTGTTTCACCTTATAAAGAGTTGCTTGTTCAGTTGTAGCATTAAAATTCACTAATCCGCCACGGGTAGCCATCCACAAATTATTACCATAGCTGATGCCGAATTGTAAATTATATTTTAGGTCAATGACAGTAGTATTATTTACCCAAATGTTTTTGAATGACTTATTGCCGGTGTGGTACCTGTATAAGCCTTTGTCTGTAGCTACATAAATTATACTGTCTCCCTGCTTGAAAAGACTAACTATTCTTGCCTCATTTTTATTTTGCTTTAAATCTGCAATTATTTCCAATTTGTGGTTCTGGCTATTCCAGATTGCCAATCTGGTATATAAATTGAGTACCCAGGTAAACTTGCCTGTCTGGACCATATCCAAGATTGTAGACCCACTTTGGGTATTTTCGAGGGGGTTGATATGCTCTTCAATTTGTTTTGTATTCCAATTGACTCTATATATTCCTGACCCTGTACCACCTATCCATACCGTGGAGGAATCATATTTATCTTGAACCATGCACCTGAGTAGGTTATTGCCGGATGTGACAGACTTAAGTGGCACATACTGAGTTTTAAACATCTGGTTGGTGAAGTTGATGCAACTGAACGCTTGCTCACATACTATCCATAAGTTATTGTCCCTATCAGGAAATAACTCACTAATGAAACTATAAGGTATACTATAGGGGTTTAAATCGCTATGTACGTAATTATAAAGAGGGATCATCCGTTTTGTGTCGAAGGCTATCAATCCATGATCATTGGTGCCCAGCCACAATACAGAGTCGTGTGTTTTTACTATAGCCATTGATAGTATTTGCCATTGCTCAGTACCCTTTATCAACTCAGGTTGTGCATTTTTGCCATCTTCAAGTAGCCACACCCCTTTATTGGTGCCTATAAAAAACCTATTGCCTTGCCTTAGAAATCTGTAAACTTGTAGCGATGCATTCCCCGGCAGCGATTTTAATTCGTAACTATCCTTAGTTAAATTATAAACATAATAACCACCTCCGTAATGACAAATCAATAACTCACCGGGTCGGCCCTCATAAGTTGAGATAGGACTTGATATGTCTTTTAATGATGTGGTTTTTATTTTCAGGGTATTCAGGTCAATATGGCATAGACCGAAGTTGCATACAAACCATAGCTGGTCTTGACGGAAACATAGAGCGTAGGCATAAAGGACTTTATGTGCGCTGTCAATGTCTGTGTAAGTGAATTTATCTCGTAATTGATCATAATAGGAAAGTCCACCAATGCCACTTACCCATAGCCTGTGTTGGTTATCCTCAGTTACATTGTCTACATAATTGTCCCTGAGGTTGCCTGTGCCATTTTTGAAGTTGGTATAATGGGTGGCATTTTTTCCATCAAACCGGTAAAGCCCATTAGAACAAACCCACAAATACCCAAAATGATCACGGTAGATATTGCTTACAAAATCATTGGAGAAATTATCATTGCTATTGTAATTATCAAACCGCAAATCAGGCGAAAGCGGCGATTGGGCCAAAATAGATGAACAACACAGCCCTAAACCAGCTATCAATAAACAAATATAATTTAGGAATGTATTTTTCAAGATAGCCGGCTAAATTCAGAAGAGATTTAGGACAAATGTAATAAATTTAAAAGAGAGTGGGAAAAGGGGGGATTTGGGGTTTAGGGAGAAATGGCTTGATTAATTTCCGAGGCAACTTTTTACCCTGTCATAAGGACTATTAGATGTTAATGCCAGACATAGCAAGCTCCAACCCTATAAGAACCATAGAGGAGTTAGTTTAATAAGAAGTACTAAAAATTGTCAATGTGATAACTAATTCAATTGATTTTTTTAACATTAATCCGTTTTTAGCCTAATTAACATAGTATAGGTTGCATGCATATTGAATGCAGTAATTGTATGTGGTGGGTACAATATTGAAAATGCTATAGTAATAGCCCGGATTAATAATTTCATTTTATCATCCAAAAATAGCTGTAAATTCGCTTAATCAATCAGGATATAAGTGAGCAAAATAACAATAAAAAATATTGGACCGTTGTCGTCTGTTAGTCTTGTAATTAATAAGATTAATGTATTAATGGGTCCTCAAAGTAGTGGGAAAAGTACAATTGCAAAGATTATTAGTTTTTGCCAATGGGCTGAGAAGCGCTACATACTCGATGGAAATGAATTCGATTATGATTTCAGGGAGATGTTTATGAATTTCCATAAAGTGAGTGATACTTATTTTAGTAAAGATTCCTTTTTTGAATATGAAAGTGAATTTGTTAAGATAACCCAGAGAGGATTGAAATTTTCAATGAAATTTGTTTCAAAGAATAGGAATTCAGATTATAAAAAATCCAAAAATATTTATATTCCGGCAGAAAGAAATTTCGTTTCCGTTATTCCAAATTTAGGAAAATATAATGAAACAAATGATAATATAATGAGTTTTCTTTATGATTGGTTTGATGCGAAAAAAAACTATAATGAATCAAATCCATTATCAATACTTGATTTAGGGGTAGAATATTCATTCGATAAGGACATTGATCAGCTTACATTATTAAAGAGTAAAAGGAAATTGCATCTTAAGGATGCATCAAGTGGTTTACAATCTGTCACTCCTCTAGTAATGTTGATAGATTACCTCACTAAAGGTTTTTATGATGAGTCTAAATCAAATTCGGTGAATGAAAGGGAGGAAGTTGTAAAGACAATGCTTGCAAACTTCAATTCTATCATAGATAAACCAGGAGAGTCGGTTGACTTCAACAGTAACTCTGGAAATATAGAAATCAGCCTAACGGAAACCCAAACCAAGCAATTTCTAAACCTACTCAAGAATAGGAAAAAATATTTTTTTTCAAACTTTATAATTGAAGAGCCCGAACAAAATTTATTTCCAACTACTCAACGTGATTTGATTTATTATCTTTTTGACCTTATTTCAAATACCCATCGGCCTCATACATTATTAATTACTACCCATAGCCCATTCGTGTTATACGCTATTAATAATTGTCTCATGGGCAAGCGGGTAAGTGGTGATATGCCAAATGTGGAACAGACGGAATTTAAAAGTTATAATGCATGGATAGAATCATCTTCTGTCTCTATTTGGCAGACACAGGATGGAACTATTAAATCGGTAATTGATGAGCGGACTGGTACTGTAACAAAGCATTATTTTAACGAAATCATGAATGAAATTATGGAGGAGTATTATGAAATGCTAAACTACTTTAAGTATGATAACCAAACTAAAAGTTAGTTTCCCGGGATTCCCAATAATTACAACGTCTTCTGCTGATATTTATATAGTTGACCTAAAAAATATTAATGGTGGAGGTGTAGTATTGTATAATGCAATGTCGGAATACCATGGAGTTTATATTTCAAACCCACCTACTGTCCCAATTGTATTTATGGGTTTTCCTGATAATATTTTTGTACCTATTGTTGGCCAAGGGGTAAAACAGTGTGAGTGTGTACTATTTCCCGAGTCATGCAACTACAATGACTGGGTATTATTTATTGAAACAAAGTATGTTGATAACATTGAAAATGCATTTAGGGAAGAGCGGGGATATCCACGAGCTATGATTAATCAAATTATCCAAACAGTTCAGGTTTTCAGAGATAAGGGTATTATAGATAAAGAACGCAGAGTTTGGGCTATTGTTTCCTTTCCAAAGCTCGTTGAGGATTTTGCTGCATTTTTCTTTACTGGTCAAATATCAATAGAGGATATGCTCCTGAACTATAAGATTGTAATAAAGGCCACTAATTCTGCTACCGTTACGAGTCCCAAAAGAATTAGACTTAATTAATTGCGTAATAAAATAGTTCACTAGCTTATAATTGTATATTAAATATAAATATATTTATTTCGATTTCAAAAATGGGTAGTATAGGATTTTAATAATTAAAACCAACATAATATTAAATCTAATATAAATACATGTATAAATATTTAATATTTATAGTTTAAACTAAACGTAGAATCGCCTCCCATCACCCCCACGCCATCCCCAAACCCCTCCTTTCCAGCACTGCACTAATCTCCTGTAGAATAAGTGGGTCATCAATTGTCGAGGGCATGGTGTAGGGCTTGCCATCGGCTATGTGGCAAATGGTTTTACGTAGTATTTTACCACTACGGGTTTTGGGCAGGCGCTTTACTATAGCGGCATTTTTAAAGAAGGCAATGGGGCCTATCTTCTCCCGCACCAGGCTGATGAGTGATTCTTCAATCTGGTCTTCGCTATCCGTAATACCATCCTTTAGCACCACTAGGGCTATGGGGCGTTGGCCACGTAGCTCGTCAGCTATACCAATTACAGCGCATTCAGCCACTGATTTATGAGCGGCTACTATCTCCTCCATTTCGCCAGTACTCAGCCTGTGGCCGCTTACGTTGATTACATCATCTATCCTGCCCATGATGTGGTAGAAACCATCGGCGTCCTTATATCCACTATCACCTGCCAGGTAGTAGCCGGGGTATTTTTCAAAATAACTCTTTTTAAACCGTATCTCATTTTTCCACAGCGAGGTGAGGCAACCGGGAGGAAGAGGTAGGGTAATGGCTACATTGCCTTCGTGTTCGTCCTCCACTTGTTGGCCTTGCTCGTCAAGTAGGTGAATCTCGTAACCACATACAGGCTTGCCCGACGAACCGGGTAAAATATCGTGGGGCTGTAGTCCGGTCATGGTTCCCAGCATGGGCCAGCCACTTTCGGTTTGCCACCAATGGTCTATCACGGGTTTATTCAACAAGTCGGTCAGCCAGAAATAGGTGGCACTATCGCACCGCTCCCCGGCCAGGAAAATCCGCCTTAGGCTGCTGGTATCGTGCTTCAATATCAGCGTGCCATCAGGGTCTTCTTTTTTAATAGCCCTTATAGCTGTAGGGGCCGTAAACATCAGGTTCACCTTATGCTGTTCTATAATCCTGCCAAACACCCCGGCATCAGGGGTTCTCACCGGCTTGCCCTCATAAAGCACGGTAGTACAACCAAACAGCAGTGGGGCATAAACTATATACGAGTGGCCCACCACCCAGCCAATATCGCTTGCAGTAAAAAATACATCACCCGCCTTTGCACCATAAAAATACTCTATACTGAAACGCAGTGCAGTAGCATAACCTCCTGTATCTCTGACTACACCCTTGGGCTTGCCTGTGGTGCCTGATGTATATAAAATGTAGAGGGGATGTGTCGATTCCACTTCCTTAAAGCCAACAGTACCACATTTCATCAAGGCATTAAAATCCATATCCCTACTGCCACCGAGAGAGTCAAAACCCTTTTCCCTGCGGTAAAAAATATTATAGTCTGGCTTGTGTTTGGCTTCCTTTACAGCAGCATCCACCAGTTCCTTATAGGGTATCTTCCTGCCAAATTCTATTCCGTAAGATGCCGAAATTATCACCTTAGGTTGGGCATCATCTATGCGCATAGCCAGTTCGTGGGGTGCAAAACCACCAAAAACCACCGAATGAATAGCCCCTATTCGGGCACAAGCCAGCATAGCAATGATGGCCTGGGGTATCATGGGCATATAAATAATCACTGTACT
>CANGSR010000037.1 GCA_947456055.1 Chitinophagaceae bacterium | reverse complement strand
TTAGATTTCCGGTAGACAACCAGGGATTACATTGGTTCAACCAGGAACAATGGCTGGTCGTATTCAACCGGTGATGAATCATCGGCGATTACTTTTACGAGACGGCCGCTGATGTCGCTTTCTATTTCATTGAACAACTTCATTGCTTCAATGATACATAATACCTGGCCTGCCTTGATTTCGTCACCAATGTTTACAAACACAGGCTTGTCGGGCGATGGGCTGCGGTAGAATGTGCCAATCATAGGAGATTTGATGGTAACCAGGTTTGATGCTGGTGCCGGAGCAGGTGCAGCCGCTGCGGCCGGAGCTGGTGCAGCAACCTGTGCAGGTGCCGGGGCTGGCGTAGCCTGGATGGTATGCACCGGCATAGGAGCCTGCTGTGGCATGGTAAATTGTACCTGGCCTGTTAATTCCTGCTTGATAACTATTTTGAAGTCACCTTCTTCGATACTAAGTTCACTGATATTAGATTTGTTGATGGTCTTTATCAGCTCCTGGATTTGTTTATATTCCATGAATATAGTTTTAAGTAGAATTGAAAACCTGCAGTTTTATGCAGGATTAAAAATAGATTTTTGTTTAGCTACAATCAATAATAGTATATAGTACCAACATAATGTAAACGAAAAATAATGTCACCCATTCTGGGTTTTATATTCGTAAGGGATAGATTGGTACAATAATAACAACCAAAATATTGTAGCTGTAAAAATAAACAGGGGGACAAATATCCCCCATGTATTATGATTTTACTCTTTCTACGTAATTTCCTGTTTTGGTATCAATTTTAATCAGTTCGCCCTCATTTACAAACAAAGGAACCTGGACAGTAGCACCGGTTTCAACAGTAGCATTTTTCATTGCCCTTGTAGCTGTATCACCTTTTACACCAGGCTCGGAGTAAGTTACTAATAGATTGACACTTGGTGGTAATTCAACACCCATTGGAACTTCAGTTTCGGTGTTTACCAATACGAAACACTCTTGTCCATCCTTATATAGTTCAGGACGGTCAATCATTGATTCTCCGATGATGATTTGCTCGAATGAGTTAGTATCCATAAGGTTGAAGCCAGAGTCTTCCTTATAAAGGAACTGGTAATTACGCCTTTCAACACGTACTGGGAAAATAGTATCTCCTGAGTTCCAGGTATGTTCAATAGACCTTGAGTTATCAATACCCTTGAGCTTAGCCCATACTTTTGCGGCCGCGCGGGCTGTTTTGTTCTGTCCGAAATCCACTACCGAATAAAGGCTGCCATCTAGTTTAATGATTAAACCAGTACGCATATCTGCTGTTGTAGCCATGAAGATTATAAATTTTATATGGAGTGCAAAAGTAATCATTAAAGCCAAAATGCGAAATTCCATTTTGCACTATCCTTAAAAACATTAGTCATTTTGGGGCTTTTTGGTGGTTTTTTACCTTAATTTTATCCACAAAATGGTAAAAAACAGGTTTTTTGCTTCAAATAGCAAAAAAAATAAAGCCGTTCCTTTAGGGGGAACAGCTTTATAAAAATGACTTGTTTCCAGCTATTACTCTTCTTTTTTCGACTTGAAAATGCATGCTGCTTTTGCTACTACACAACCTGCCGTGCTGAATAATATTTTGAAATCTAATAAGATGCTCTGGTTTTTCATATAGTAAATATCCCACTGTATGCGTTTGCGCAATTCACGTTCAATGCTTATTTCGCCAACGTAGCCTTTTATCTGGGCCATACCTGTCATACCGGGCTGCACCTCATGGCGCAGGTTGTAGTAAGGGATGCTTTGGGAATAATAACGTGTGTGGTAAAGCATGTGTGGGCGTGGGCCTACCACGCTCATATCGCCCAAAAGTACATTGAAAAACTGCGGGGTTTCGTCGAGGTGGGTAACCCTTAAGAATTTACCTATTGGAGTGATGCGTTTATCACCGGTAATAGCTTGTTTAGTATCAGCCTCGTCATTTACATACATGGTGCGGAACTTAAAGCAATCGAAAGCGATGCCTTTGAATCCTGTTCTTTTCTGGATGAAAAATATCGGGCCTTTTGAGGTTAATTTAATCAACAGGGCAACTATCGGTAAAAGCCAGGACATTACAGCAACAATAAATATCATTGAGAAGCCAATATCCATTAAACGCTTTACAGAGTAATAGTAAGAAGAAGGCTCATAAACCATATAACGTTGGTTCATGTCAACAAACATTTCCCTAATATCGCTTATCTCGGTATTGGGTGGGGTGTTTTGACGCTGAGTCCTTTGTAATGGTATATTAATAAATATTTGTTGTTCCATTTATCCTGATTAGTGAATAAAATATGCAGCAAAAATCGTGCTGAATATTCTAGAATTTGTTTTTTGAGGTACTTTATTGAATTTAATTAGCTATTTTACAAGAATTTTAACGTAAGGTATTAGGAAAATTTAAGGTTTCAGCGGTATAAATTACAAATAAATTTAATAAAAAGCTATAAGTGGTGCAAAGATTAAGAAAATCTTTCAAATTACGCAATGTGCTTTGTTAATTTAATGATAATGTTGGAAACCGGATTTTTTTGCTAAGGGATGGTTGTTTTTTTCGTGCCCTGAGGGGTGAATACAATTTGTTGGGTGGTGGCTATTTGATTTGTGCCTGAGCAAAATACTTAGTGCCGATTAAAAAAAAATGTTGGAAATTTAGCCCTGCATTTCGGAGTGTTAACACCTGTGTTACGCTCTTTTCTGCACCGGATTAATGAAGAAACACCTAAAAATATTTTCTGCTACCACATTCCAGATAATTTGCAACCAGCTTTTCGGGTTATTGTTTTTTCTGTTGCTGTCGTCTGATGTTAGTAAGGATATTTTTGGTGACCTTAACTGGTCTATTGCGGTGTCGGTAACAGCATCGGTAATTTTTACTTTTGGATTTGATTATATTGTAGTACGTAAAATATCTTCGGGTGGTAACCAGCATGAGGTGGCGGGTACTTACCTGGCCCACACATTGGCAGTTACTGCTGTTTGTGTATTGGCCTTAGTGTTTTCATCAGTAGTGTTTCCAGCCTTTTTTCAGTTTCACGACCTGTTTTTTTGTATTTCCATAAGCACCTTACTCACGTTTGTTGCTGCACCGTTTAAGCAGTTGGCTATGGGAAAGGAGAAATTCTGGAACCTGGCAATAATGAATGTTACCTGCAATTTTATCCGTATTTCGGGATTGCTCCTCATGATTTTGACTAAGAACCTGACTGCTTACAATATTAAGATGCTATTTATAGGGTCGTCGGGTATTGAGTTGCTGGTGTGCAATTTTCTTACCTTTAGATATATGGGTGGCGCCTTATTCCCTGTTTTTAAGTCAAAATTGTACCAATCGCTTGTGAAGGAGGCATTGCCCCAAACAGGTACTGTACTACTCGATTCGGCTTTTGCCCGTATGGACTGGATTTTGATGGGGCTGCTGAGTACCAAAATATTTACTGCCGATTATTCCTTTGCCTATAAGGCATTTGAGAGTTCACGCATACCATTGTTAATAATAGCCCCTGTGCTGCTGCCCAAGCTGTCCCGTATTTATAGTAAGGAGGAGCATTTTAATGAGGATATTGGCCAACAGCTCAACTCACTCTGGAAGGTGGAGAGCATAGTATGGGCGTTTATACCTATGATGCTCAATGTGTGCTGGGTGGACCTGGTGAACCTCTTTACCCACAATAAATATGGGGAGTCAACACAGGGGGTTTACCTGGTATTGTCGATGGGTATACCTATGTTGTTTATCAATAATTATCTTTGGACCATCGCATTTGCCAAGGGTAGGTTAAGTCTTACTTTCAAAATTTCCATTGTTGTAACCATCTCTAATTTTATCCTGAATATTATCTTGATTCCTTATTTCCATGCATTGGGGGCTGCTATAGCATCTACATTGGGCATTCTGGTGCAATTAATTATGTATAGCATGTCGGTAAAGGAGGAAAGGCTAAGTATTCCTATGTTTGATTTTATTAAAACCTTTCTGTTTATAGGCGTGGTGATAGCAGCTTTTCATTTTTTACAACTCCATTGGTTGGTGAAAGGTGTATTGGCTATTGGTTTATTTGGTGGGTGGGCTTATGGGTTGAAATTGCAAAAGTATGTGAGGCCGGGTGGCAGCTAAGACTTTGTGTTGGGCGAAGACCCTGTCTTCGTACTGTAGGCCGTCAATCTCCTGATTGACGAAAATGTGTTTAGCAATTCGGGAGAATTGCTGCCACTGCGACGAAGACAGAGTCTTCGCCGAGCACCTTTTATAGGGACAAAGACAGAGTCTTCGCCGAGCACCTTTTGTTGGAGCCAAGACATAGTCCTCGCCAGACACATCTTTTGGGTGGCATAGTCTTTGCCGAGCACCATTAGTAGGTGGCATAAATAGCATCTCGCCTTATTCGAAAATAAATATTGGATAATTGTATTGGAAATTCATGTAATTTTAAGGTTGAAATTGCAAACAGCATATGATGAGAAATTGCGTACTGACTTTCATGATTATGTATTTGTTATGTGCGAATATTACATTAGCCCAAATCATAACCACATTCGCCGGAAATGGTGTTTCAGGCTTTTCAGGTGATGGGGGGGCTGCCACTGCCGCTCAAATAAGTTCATGGGATTTTACCTTTGATAGTTTTGGGAATATGTATCTTGCTGAAGTAGATAGTAACAGAATAAGGAAAATAGACCTAAATGGAATTATTACCACAATAGCGGGTACCGGGGTTGCTGGTTATGCAGGCGATGGTGGGGCAGCCAGCCTTGCCAAATTTAATAGACCTTTCAGGATTAGAATAGATGCAACCGGGAATATATATGTATCGGAACAAGGTAATAACGTAATCAGAAAAATTAATACATCAGGTATCATTACTACCATTGCGGGTATTGGCACATCAGGGTTTAGTGGAGATGGTGGGGCAGCAACAAATGCACAATTGTCATTCCCTGTATTAGGATGCATTGATAGGTATGGGAATTTATATGTATCAACAGATAACAGGCGTATACGCAAAATAAGTCCTTTGGGAATTATTAGCACAATTGCAGGAAGTGCGGTTTATGGTTATGGAGGTGATGGTGGCCCGGCCACTGATGCTTATTTAAGAAACCCCTATGGTATTGCTTTGGATGATACAGGGAATGTATATTTTACTGATAATATAAATTCTGTCATTAGGAAAATCGATACATTCGGGACAATAAATACTCTTTTTGGTATTGGCGGTTTTGGCTTTACCGCAGATGGGCTACCTGCATCTGGAGCATATTTTTATAGCCCTTTATCACTTATTCGGGATAGGAAGGGTAATTTTTATTTTAATGACATGCTAAACTATAAGGTGAGGATGATAGATACCGCAGGGATATTACATACATTGGCAGGCAATGGGGTAAGTGGCTATAGTGGGGATGGCGGGCCTGCAACAGCGGCTGAATTTATGCGCCAGGTAAACCTTGAATTTGACTGTGCAGGTAATTTGTATTGTGCAGATTTAGCTAATTACCGTATCAGGACGATTAGCTATGATAATATTCCAAGGTTTGTTACAGGGGCAGAGCAGCATTTTGATATTTGTAGGGATTCTGTTTTAAACCTGGATGCCTACCTTAGCGTGATAGATACCGATTTAAGCCAACCGGAGACCTGGAGTTTATCTACATTTCCATCTCATGGTACTGTTTCCGGGTCATATACAGCCACTTCAAGCGGGGGGACACTTACACCAACGGGTTTTACTTATACTCCCGTAAGTGGTTATTTGGGTACTGATACTTTTAGCATAAAGGTAAATGATTGCAGGGCCACCTCTACAAGCAAATTTTCTATTTCTTTAAATAATTGTGCTTTAATTACCAATAATGCTATAAAAGCCGCAGGAGGGGGGATTTTTGTTAATCCTAATCCAGCCAGTGAGTTTTTCAGCTGTACCATAAAATCATCATTTAGGGAGGCTACAGAGCTCATTGTTACAGATATGGCAGGGGCAAAGATTGTTAGCTATGGTATTTTTACCAATAGTTCCCAACAAATTTACCCCAACCTTCCTCCAGGTATGTATTTGCTTACAGCTATTACAAGTAGCGGGAAGTTTACCAATAGATTGGTGGTGGAGAAATGAGTGGAATCAGGGTAGTTTATTTTCGTTGAAGTTTTCATACTTCGTCCGGGAGGGGCTAATCTCGTGATTGACGAAAATGTGTTTCGCAATTCGGGAGAATTGCAGCCACTACGACGAAGACAGAGTCTTCGCCGAACATCTATTGTGGGGGCCAAGACAGGGTCGTCGCCGAACTAAACAAGGGTGATAAATTATCCTCCTATCTCCTCCCTTCTCATCATGTATTTCCCCAAAACATCAAATTCCAGGTTTATGATGGTTCCTACTTCTATGTGTTGGAAGTTGGTGTGGGTGTAGGTATAGGGAATGATGGTAACGGTAAATTCGTCCCTGCCTATATTGAATAAGGTGAGGCTAACACCATTTACACATATAGAGCCTTTTTCGATAATTAGTGCCGCAAATTTTGCTGGGAATTGGAATCTAAACAACCAACTACCTTCAAGGGTTTGCTTTTCTATACAAGTGCCTGTGGTGTCCACATGCCCCTGAACGAAATGGCCATCCAAGCGGTCACCTACTTTTAGGGAGCGTTCCAGGTTGATGATATCGCCATGCTTGAGTGTGCCCAGGTTTGTCTTAGCCAGGGTTTCGGCTACTGCGGTTACCTTATATGTATTGCCATCAATATTTACCACTGTAAGGCAAACCCCGTTATGGGCCACACTTTGGTCAACCCTTAATTGGTTGGTAATATTACTTTCTACGTAAAAATGGATATTGGTTCCTTCTTTTTCCAGGCTTTTGAGGGTGCCCAGTGTTTCTATAATTCCTGTAAACATTATTGGTTTTTTGTTATGGTTGTCTCCTTTTTGGGTGAGCTATTGATATGTTCGAGTTAATACTTAACTGAGGCCTCACCCCGGCCCTCTCCAAGGGGAGAGGGTGTCATATCCGAAAATACTTTAAGGGGAATTGCTGCTTCCAGAATATTGGGGAGTATTACATTTATTTAGCTTTTTGATTGTAGCGTTTAAAGCAGTTTAATTTCTATTAATTCTGTCTTATTTATTTCTACGGGCAGAACCTACGTGGATAGATATGCCGGTATCGCTCACAATTTGCAGGTTTACACGAAAGAGATTACTGTCTATCAGATCACGGGTAATAGTGCCTGTGAGCGTGTCATTTGGTCGGCAAAGCAACTGGCCCAGGTGTAATACTGTGCTATCGCCTACTGTAGTATCTACTGTGGCTGTATAGGTAGGGCTGGCAGTGGCTGTGAACCTATTTCCACCATTACAAAAACCTAATACTGAAATTTTTGTGTGGGATAGTGTATCAATAGTCATTGTAAAGCTATCTGCATAAAGGAAGAGGGTATCCCTGTATACCGAATCGTAGTAGGTATAGATGCCTCTGAAAAAGTCGCATGGGTATAGGCAAACGGTATTATCTGGTTTCCCGGGAAAACCCCAATTATAATTTACTGCTGCAGGGTCATTACAATAGGGATTGGTAAGGCCCAGGTTTCGGGGTGCCGGGTCCTTGTATTTAGCACACGAAAACACCAGTACTGCTACAGTACTCATTAGGAACAGTAAGAATAGAAGGTGCTTTTTCAAAGTTAAAAGTCAAAAGTTAAAACGTAAGGTTGTTAAATTTAAAAGTCAAAATTTAAAAGTTAAAACGTAAGGTTGTTAGGTTAAAAGTCAAAAGTCAAAACATAAGGTTGTAAAATTCAAAAGTGCATCATTTTCGAAAACTGAGGCACTTTGATTTTACACGTTCTCGTGGTAGATTAATGATCTAAACGTATTTTCTCCAAAATTATTCAATTTAGCTTGAAAAAAATAAAGTTGACCTGAATTGTGTCCATAAAGAAAAGCAATGTAGGTTTTTGATTTTAGTAGTTGGATAATCGTTTTGGTTAGGCCATCAAAAAAATACTAAAAAACTTCCCTCATACATGAAATTTTGTATTTTGCTTATTGATTATGAATGCAAACCAAATAAATTACATCAATATAGGTCTAATGCTAGCCAGTTGCATAGTAGCTTTTATTGTGCCATTCGAAATGTTTTTATTTTCCTATGCCATATTGGGGCCATTGCATTACCTCACCGAGATTTCCTGGTTGCACAAGAGGCAGTGCTTCAGTCCGGGTAAAAATGATTTTATCATTATGGGGATTATGGCCCTTGCAATATCTATCCCTAATATATTCCCGCATTTTTATTTAATGACCAGGCCTGTTTCACCCGATGGGGGTATCGTTATATCGGAAGATATGAATAACCTTATGATGAATATGTCATCGGCTATACCAGCTTTGGTATTCATAGGTTTTGCTGGTTCAGCATTGTTGTTATTGACCACTAATATCATAAAAAGACTTATAGGGTTTGTGTTATTAGGTGCCCTGGCCTGGGTTTTTCATACAGATAGAATAATGTTCCTGATTTTTACCGTTTTAATTCCTACGCTGGTGCATGTCTTTGTTTTTACCGGGCTGTTTATATTGGTAGGGGCATTAAAGAGCAAGAGTTTTTCTGGTATCCTGTCCTTATTAGTATTTATTGGTTGTGGGGTCAGTTTTTTTGTGCTTTTCCCCAATACTATTACAGGTCCATCGCCAATGGCTATGCAGAAATATGATGCTACATTCCTGGTATTCAACCAGCAACTATACGATGCCTTTATACATGCCAACCCTGATAAAAACATGATTTATAATACCCCTGCAGGTACTATGCTTGCCCGGTTTATTGCTTTTGCCTATACCTACCATTACCTCAACTGGTTTAGCAAAACCTCTATTATTAAGTGGCACCAGGTGTCGGTGAGGTCATTAATCATTACAGGGGTTATATGGGTAGGGTCGGTATTGCTCTATTTTTCCGATTACCGCACAGGCATTATGGCACTCTACTTCCTCAGTTACCTGCACGTAATATTTGAGTTCCCACTCAACTTCCATTCTATAAAAGATATAGGCAAGGAAATAGGTGCAAGATTGAGGCCTGCCAGCTGATTATTTCACCTTTTGAGCATATACATACTCCGCAAAACCCATTAGGTCCCAATAATAAGGGCCTGTGATTTGTTTGCCTCGTAATTTATGGGCAAGAATAGTAAGGGGTAATGTGAGGATATAATACCAGCTCTTGCGCATACCTGATGATACTACTTTAAAACCTAATTTGGTGAGCAGGTCGCCTACTTCTTTATAACTGTAAACCCTTACATGGGTTGGGTCGTCGTGAAAGTTAAGTGTGCCTACCATAGAGGGGAGGGTAGTGCTTTTCTGGCCGGGAAATTCAATATAAATATAGCCGTCTTTCTTTATTTTTTTTGAGAGTAGTTCTAATACCTTATCGCCATTGTGCAGGTGCTCAATGATGTGCGACATCATCACGAAATCGTAGAAATTATCCTGGATCTTGCCAAATTCTAATTTGGTAAGGTCCATTGCATAAAATGCTTTTAGCGCTTTCAGGTCTTTTTCGTTGTAATTGTAGTCCTCGTTTAGGTCCACCCCGTAATATTCACAGCCAGGAAACAAGTCGGTAGTCTTAGATGGGGAGTGGTTGCCCGAGCCAATATCAAGAAGGGTAAAGCGTTTATTATTAAATGCTTTCTTTAAAAAAAAAAATTTAGGGGTCCTTGTTGATATGAATTTTCTTAAAATGCTGGCCATAATAAATTTGAAAGACTGGGCGAAATTAAGATTTTAAAGGAATATCTAATAGTTTTATTGGTGCCTTGAATAATAGGCCTATGTGAATAGCTTATTGACAGATAATATTTTGCTTTCGCCCCTTTACAGAAAATTCATTTATTTTACGGTGTATTTTCACTTGCTCATCTAAACAATTTAAAACATGCCTGTACAGCGTCCTTTCAATCTCAACCAATGGATAGAAGATAACCGTCATTTGCTAAAGCCACCTGTGGGCAACCAATGTGTATATAAAGATGCAGGTGATTTTATTGTGATGATTGTAGGTGGGCCTAATAGCCGTAAGGATTTTCATTATAATGATAGTGAGGAACTCTTTTACCAGCTTAAGGGGGATGTAAATGTAAAGATCCAGGAAGACGGAAAAATTGTGAACATCCCGATTAAGGAGGGAGATATTTTCCTGTTACCGGGCAGGACACCGCATTCGCCGCAAAGAGGGGCAGATACCGTGGGGCTGGTGATAGAAAAAAAACGTGAAAGTGCAGAAATGGATGGCTTTATGTGGTTTTGCGAAAATTGTGGCGAAAAACTACATGAGGAGTTTATGAATGTTTCAGACATAGTGGCTCAATTACCGCCTGTTATGGCTCGTTTTTATCAGGATGAGGATAAACGTACCTGCAAAAAATGTGGTACTGTAATGGTGCCTCCGGTAGCTATAAAGTAAGAAAATTATTTTTGTAAAGTAGTCGTAATATTTAATGTCTTGTATCGGGAATCATTCCATTTTCCGGTATAAGACATTTTTAATTTAAATTATGTTATTATTATCCTATGTTTTGAAGGTTGTATCTGGAGTAACGGCTATATACTGCGCCAATAGGTGTTATTAACAAAAAATCAAAACAGATAAATTTGTCTTGTATTGTGCAATTCTTAAGTTTAGGTTAATTTGGACGAAACAGTTTATCCACATGCTTGCTTCCTTAATTATTTACCCTTACTTTTGCCGGAAATAGTGCATTTGCTTATGAGGAAATCTTTGTTACTTATTGTTTTAGCTTGGTTATTTACTTCTAGCTGCCAAACCAGCAAGCAATACGTGCATAAGACCAGCCGTACGCCAAATTTTATTGCGGATATCTACATGGCTCCGCACCAGAAGAAAACAGGTACTGCTGATATTGTTGATACCAAAAAATACCCGATTGCCAAGGCCCTTGAAACTGTAATAGCTAAGGTGGAGAGTACAAAAGAGGGCGAAACTTTTATTAGCCCAACAGCGGTTAAGGAATACACCCCACTACCTAAAACTTATAGTTTTATCAGGCCAAAACCAGCAAATCTGGTAACGGCAGCATCGTGCATTGATGAGCCTATAAGGGAATACCAAAATCCGCTTACCTTAAAATACGCCGACCTTCTGGGTATACAGACCAATAATATCTCCAATCCTACACTTTACCAGTTTATTGAAAAGTGGTATGGTTCTACCTACCGCCTGGGTGGCAGTGATGAGAGTGGGATAGATTGTTCGGGATTTGCCAAGAAACTCTATAACGAGATTTATGGCATTGACCTTAACCGAACTGCTAAAGAGCAGTTCAGCACATGTAAGCGCCTGAAGCATCCAAAAGAAGCAGTGGAAGGTGATTTGGTTTTCTTTCATGTACGTAGCCGCCGCATTACCCATGTAGGTGTATATCTTGCCAATAACTATTTTGTTCATGCCTCATCATCCCAGGGTGTGGTAATCAGCAATCTTAAAGACGATTACTGGCGCAAGTATTATGCCGGTTGCGGTAGGATTATTAAGAGCTAGGGTTTTTGCCGATAACAAATAAATGATTCATAAAAGGACGAAGCAAATCGCTTCGTCCTTTTATTTTGAAGCTTCCTGCTTTAGAATAAGAATGGATAATAGACCACCAAACAGTACAATGAGATTTAGATTTTAGTATATATATCCAGTTTCACAAGCGATGTGTGGACTAGTAGGTAACATAGTAATCTAATCACGAAATGGTTGTCTTTAAAAAAAACAAGAGATGTTGCCAGGCAACATCTCTTGTTGAATAGATAAATATTTCTTGTGTAATAAGCACTCCATCTATACAATAGACTTACAATTGCAAGTGAGGATAATACCACAAATTCATTTCTTACCCATTGCCATGTATGCTCATGTCGGCGTAGGTAATACCTGATATGACTACCACCCCGGCAGCACCCGCTACACCATAAACAAGCTTACTTTGATTTTGCAAAGTATTTATAGCCATTCCCTTAAAAGAATTGAATGCCCTTGCTGACTGCTGGTATTTCGTTAGATTATTCTCAAAATCTGACGAAAAACTTTTATTACCCTGTAGTTTTACATCAGACATTAGGCCACCCAGAGCACCGGATAGGGCACCCTTTAGTCCTGCCTCTAAAGCATCTTTAAAATCAGGCTTTTGGTCTTTAATTCCACATGAAACCAGGTAAACAGTTTCCTTGCTTAAAACACCGGTAACAACACCAACAGCTACCCTGGATAGTAGGGTTCTTGCAACAGCTGCCGATAGGAACGAACCACCTGCTGAAAATGCACCAGCAATTGCCCCTTCTGCAGCACCTATTCCAAATTGTATGCCTGCTTCTTTCCAACTAAAGTTATCGCCACTAGTAACCGCATAGCTAAATCCACTCATGCCGCCAGAAGTAAGGGCTCCTCCCATAATACTGCCTATTACCTGTTTGGCAATTGCCTGAGCAGTGACTTTGGTGCCAGCTTCAGCCCCGGCTTCTACTCCCGCTTCTATCCCCGCTTCTGCACCAGCCTCAGCTCCTGCTTCTCCTACGAATGTGGTCATTTCTATGCCAGCCTCTACTCCAGCTTCGGCTGCGGCCAATGAAGCATCAGCACCAGCTGCCAGAGCATCAGATGCGCCACCAGTAACAATTGTAGCTGCAATACCAACTACAGTAACCAGTGCCATAGCTACACCAAAACCAAATGCAGCCCAGCTAAAATGACCACTTGGGTCTACATGACAGATAGGGTTATTCAGTTCGAAAGAAAATCTGTTCCAAACACCCGGTTGCACCTGGTGATCTCCGCCTATCTTTGAATCAGGAGTGATGAATATACCTAGCGACGGGTCATAAAACCTTGATCCGAAATGGTATAATCCTGTAGTACTATTCCATTTTCTACCCTCATACATATACCCACTGTAATCTGTAGTGGCTGTCGGCATGCCAAAAGCATCATAAATTACAGTATTTATAATGGTGCCAGTCTTGTCGAAGAAATGAGTAATGTTACCCTTTGTGTCTTTTCTATAATAACTAATAGTTTCACCGGAACCGTTATTGACTATAGCGGCAGAAGGGCCTATACTGTCTAAAAGATATTTGGTAATAGTAGTGTCGTTACCTGAAATCATTACATGATAATCAGGCCCTACAGTTATTGTAATCGTACCATCTTCATCAGTTTGCATGATTTTCTTTCCACGCTCGTCATATATTATAGCACTGATAATATTATTGTTGCCGTCTTTTATTGTAATCAAATCACCTCCGGTGTTGTAGCCGAAGTTTAATACCTGGCCGTTATTCGTTTTACTTTTCACACGGCCACATTCATCCCTTACAAGGGTAATAGGCTGGTTGTTGGTTGTAATTGATGATGGGCAATGGGAATTATCATAGGTGTAATTAAAGCCATCCTTGGTAAGGATATTTCCGGCACCATCATAGGCGAAGGTAGTGTTTGGTTGGCCGGCACCAGGTATCGTTGCGGTGATTAGCTTCTTATTAGTATAAGTAAATGACTCTGTGCGGTTTCCTACTGATTCAAAATTACTCAGCAGCATATTCAAATCATCATATCCAAAAGTGAAATCGAGGATAGGATTTGATAAATCAGCATGGTCCGAAACTGTTTCACCTAACCTTACGCCCATCGGGTCGTATTGGAATTGCGAATATAAAACAGGTGAACCCTGGTAATTAAACTGGAAATCCGTAACATTAAAAGATGCATTAAACCCAGTATAAGTCATACTTGTATCTCCTATGCCCTGGCTTGAAAGTAGCCCATTGGTAAAGGTGGCGTTGAATATTGAGTTATCGGGATACGTCCTGATAACCATTCGGTTCATAGGGTCGTATTGGCTGGTAATTGTGAAAGATTGTTGTACTGAATTTACCTCAAGCGATAACTCATAAGATGAAGGGTTTCCATAATCATCATACAAATACGATTTTGTTATAGGGTTTCCTAATGATGGGGAAGTTATATTCACTTCTGATAATTTACTCATTCCATTCACATTTTGGTCGTAAGTAAACTGGTATTCAGTGCCATCACTATAAGTTTGTGATGAAATACGACCCAAACCATCATAATGAAAATTGGTCACTCCGCCTCCAGCATCTGTAATAGTTGCAACATTGCCCGAGTTAATATCATATTGATAAGCTAGCGCATAATTTCCCTGGGTATTAGTGGTATTTTGGTCGGGGTTGTCATAGGTTAGCTTCCTGCCCAGGGAATCGTAGCTTATGCTGTTTTGTATGCTATTAGGGTCAATTGTATTTGTCAACCTACCTAAGGCATCGTACTGGAATGTAGTTGTAGCATTATTATCGCTAGGTACAACTGATTGAATATGCTGGGATTTTCCATTATAAAAATGTGACGTAACCTGCTGCACATAGGTGTTTGGCATACTACCTTCGGTTGTTGTTACAACGTTTCCTGATGCATAAACAGTAGTCCTGGGTATGGATGAACCAGAATTGCCTTGTGGGATAGTTTCTAAAATCACTCTACCTAATACATCATATTTATAGGTTAGTGAGCTACCAGGTGTAGGATTGACCAAATTGTTATCGAAAAACGGTAATGATTTAAGGGATGGTTTTCCACAAGGGTCATATTGAATAACCGAAATAGAATTACCTAACTCATTATTTGTTTGCATTACAGTCTGTGTATTTCTCCCCAAGGCATCTACATAAGATTGTTTCCAAATATAATTGCGGGCTGTACTTGTTGGGAATTCCTGTAAGTATTGGTGACGCACATAAATACCCTGGTTACTGTCTGTGAGGTATTCTGATGTCTGTAGGGTAAGCACCTTCACATTACTGAAGTTTATTGGGCCTACATAGTTGGCAATAGCAATAGGGTCAGACTGGGTGCAACCTGCAGGAACCGGACCTTGCTCGCAGGTCTTGCGGCCAAATCCATCTAAACCGCATACATAAACGAATCCATTTTGATCGGTATAAGCCACCTTTTTGCCAAAACGGACATCATAACATGCATAGGTCACTATACTAATCCCTGTTGCAGAAACAGTACTTTGCACCGAATAGGTATTAGAGGCATCATATACATAAGTTGTTGTTTCGCCACCTGGTTTTGCAATGGTAAGCGTATTCCCATAGCTATCATAGGTATAGTGGGTGGTTAGGTAGGCATTGTTTATATTATCGTAGATACTTTGCGAGAGGAGATTAAATGGGTTGGTATTGGCACTTGATAGTCCATATGCTTTGTTAACCAATGTAAAGTCACCGGGGGCAAAGGTGGTAATATCCTTATCTGTATTGTTTGAAGATACTTTTTCGTATTGCAACAGGCCTAAAACCCAGGTGTCGGAATTGCCGGTAGGTTGTTGGGTGCTATTTAAAAATTGGCGGTAAGTATAAACAACCTCAGCAAGATTTAATGGGGTAAACGGTGGTACTACCACATTTGGATTATCATCAGGATTATAATCAACTGTATTAGCATCCACGTTTACCTCACCCAGCCATGTTTTCTGAATTTGGTTGCCATAATCATCATTTGCATATTGTGAGGCTAATGTAAAGTCAAACTGACCATATACATACATTGATTTTAGATTGTTTGTTGTCTGAAGAAGGTAATAGTAATTATTGGGCGAGCCATTTCTTACATAGTCGAAAACATTTACCTCCATACGCAATAGTGCATTGCCATTGGACATGTTTGGGTCATCTGAATATTGTTTTACTCCTATTGTTGCTTCAGAATACATACTTCCTGTGTAAGGGAAATTCCTTATGTATGTTTGTGCTTTGCAGAGGCCGGATGAAGTATCGGTTTTTGAAACTGTTTTAAAGCCTTCCCAACCATGGCCCGACAGGTCTATCTGGGCATCTGAATATTGCATCAGGTAAGTTTTTTCAATAGGGAACCGGTTGATGGCGGCATCATTTGATACAGTATATTGGCTTACCACATAGACTGCTTCACCTATTACCCTTTGGATAGGGTATTGGGAAGGGGAAAGGTGGCTTACATACCTGCGACCAGATGACTTAGGGTATTGTAAATCAGATTCTGAATTTTGGGAATAGACTGAAGTATCTGTAATAGGGAGATAGGAAATGGCTGTGGTGCAGCCCAGCATATCGGTGATTGAATTGACTAAATCAGGATAAAGGCCTGCTGAGCTATACGGATTTACATTGTAGTTGCTATTCTGGTCTTTAAAGCACATGAAAAAGCCTGCTTTCCCTGTTCCTTTCGGATCTCCCACCTGGAAGGCAACACTATCATTGGCATTGATATTCTGAGGGCCACTTAATGTGGTTAGATAACTGAACGATCCATCTGAGCCGGAACCTAGTACGAAAAAGTTATAGTTGTTTTGCCCTCCGGCAGCATTATTAACACCACATAAAATGCAAGTTTGTGTGCCGCCATTGAATCCCATCGGGTAAAAACTAATTTGCCCCCAATTACCAATGTTTTTATTAATATTAGAAGTGTTGGCATAAAGGAAATTACCAGCGAGGTTTGATAGGAAGGTAACCGTAGTAACATAAGAATTTTGAGTACCAGGTTGTAGGATTATTAGGTCAACCAAGCCATCGCCATTGGCATCGGCAGGAATAATATTACCTGCGCCGGGGAATAAAAATGATGGGGAATTAGGCGATGAAATTTGGCTTTGGTTAAAAGCAAGATAGTTGAAAATTATATTGTTGTTTACTGAAGAAGACGAAGTAATGAATGATACGAAAGCAAGATGCCCGTTGTTATCTTCATAAGCCATTACAAGGTCTACAAGGCCATCGCCGTTTACATCAAATGGTAGGAGTTGGTAATTATTGTTAGTTATCTTGCTCGATTGGAACTGCGTATCACTAATAGCCCATGGCAGATTATTACCATTTCCGCCGGAAGTTTGTATATCCTGGCCCCGGTAAATGTAAAATTTCATATTATTGCTGCTGTCCCAGGCTGCCTGTACTATATCAGTTATCCCATCTCCATTGGCATCAATTGCAAACAAGCCTATATTGGTAAACTGATTTGTGGAACTGACAGGATAATATGATTTGGTATACGTTCCATCACCATTCGACCAGAAAGGTTGGAAATTCAATAAGCCACCTTGGTTATATGCAATAATAATATCGCTTAAGCCTGACTGGTTAATATTTGCCATTATAATCTGTGGCGAATTCAGGTTTGTGTAATTCGGGTAGGAGATACCTGAATCGATTGGCCCGGAGTAACTAAGCGTATCTGTGCTACTTGTGTATGATGCGATATAGGTATCTACCTTTAAGGTGCCATTGTCGGTATAGAACACCAATAGATCGGTAATCCCATCCCCATTTACATCTACAGCCGAAGTTTCTAATATTTGGTTAGAGATTTGTTGGTTGGTAATATTTATAGTAGCAGGAGAGGCTACCAAACCGGGAGTGACTTGTTGCCAGCTTAGGTTTACCGGAGGTAGTTGATTGCCTTGGCCGTCAGACTTTACCATACTTACCAATTGCATTTTTCCCGTTGCACTTCCCATTTGGTAATCAAGCGCATATTGTGCTATGATACCAGTGTTATCTGTAATCGTAATATTTTGTAAAACACAGCTGGTAATGACCTCCTGCCCACCAACATATTGCACCAGATTGCACATGGTGGAATTAATTGCTTTTCGCAGCTCATAGTTAAGGGTTACAGTAAATCCTGAATAAGTGATTTGATGCAAATAAAAATTTTCGTTTTGGTTTAAGCCTGAAACCGGATTTTGGGTATAGGTTAATGTTATTGTGTTACCACATGGATCTGTAATGGTGTTTAGTGCCCAGGCACGTATATGGAAGCCATCGCTGGAAAATAAACTATTGCACGAGGTTTTAGTTCCGTATTCATATTTAGACCCATTTTTTTGATAAACAGTAAAGCCAGTACCTGTTGGTATAATCTGGCTCCATTGGTTTATTTCGGTGAAATAGGTGGCTTGGGAACTGCCATATGAATGGCTAGAAGTATTAATCAATCGGCTGCCATCAAGAGCGAAACGGTCGTTTTGGTTATAATTGATAGATCCGAGAAATCCATCTGTAGCCATAATTGCAGCTACCCTTGAAATAAGGGAAATGCCATTTAGCGACCATCCTACCCCTAATGAGCCATCCCCCTGGCTATGATTATATACTAAGCCTAATTCGGGTGTTAGCCCATTGATGCCCGGTGGTAAGTCTATTTTCGACTGGTATTGTGCAGTGCCGTTTGCGTTGACATTGAAGGATCCTTGCCTTATGCCAAAAGGTGAATTAGACATGTGTGTTTGTATTTATATGTAAAATTAATATTATATTATTCCTGTGTTCACAATAGATCAAAAGCCTGTTTAGTTATTATTGCATCCTATTATTTTGCATAAAAAATAATTACAATCAGTAGTAAAATAATAATTAATTAATTCACTACTTATATTCAAAGTGAATGCATTAATTTGGCGGCAATTTATGTAATAAAAATAAAAAAAAATAGCTTGTCTGATTATTTTTATTTTCTGTTATTTTTTTTTGATTTTTCAAATCTATTTCACATATTTGCCTTTGAATGGTTTTTGAGTATACATACTTATTAAAAACAATGGTGGAGTTCAGTACCACTTTAAAAAATGGGCCAGCGCGGAGGCAACAAAAGCGGAGGCGGAATCCGAAAAGCCTTTTTAAGAGTAGGAAATTCAAATGAAAAATAATGGCAACAGAAACAAAAAGAATGTTGATTGCAACACTTACAGCAGGCGGATCAACAGGTACACAAACAACTTTATTCTCTAATAGTTGTTTTACAAATCCAGGTGCAGCCCCCTACAATTATTATGAAATTCAGATTCTAGGTCTCCAGGCTTCGGCAAACAATGCCTATCTCTATGCACAGTTTATTAGCAATACCAATGGTAATATTCTTAATGATTCAGGATATAATGTAGAAGGATATTCAAATGACAGTGGTGATAATCGCTCTTTTACAAATAATGGTACAACTTTTGTAATTCACGATCCGGCCAGAACAGGTGTTAATTCTAGTGCATCAGTTAGTGCTACACTTACAGTGTATGATCCCGGAAACTCATATGCATATAAAAATATGGATGTAAGGTATTACGCTACTGAAGCATTTAATAATAAGGGTTGCATAGTGTTGTCATCAGGCGCATATTTAACTAATACCAGCCCAATTACCGGTATATCATTTGCTTTCTCAAATAGTATCACCATTACTAATGGCACCATTAAGATTTATGGTTTTTACGATACCAATGAAGCTTAAGTAAATATGTTTATGAGCAAAGCACATAGTTTTTCGCCTTAGAAAGGGTGAAATTTATTAGCCAACAAGCCCCGATAGGTTCGTTTTGCTGGCTATATATTGTTTTGTATTATAGCCGCTGGTTTCGCCAGCGGCTATTCTCATTTAAGGCCTTCGGGTTGATTTACCCTAACAGAACCAATTAGGCCAATAAATGCTGATTTTAATAATTTATTTTTAATTCCTTGCATAAAGTTTAAATCTTAAATATTTATTAAATCCGGCTAATGTTAAATGTTATTTTGCGCAAATAGGCTAATAGTTGTAGTTTTATAATCCACTGTGCTGCTTTTGTTTAGTGGCAATATCATTTAGGTTTCTTTAGTTTTATTTCAATCACCCCAAATAATAAATGGTTTTCTATGGCGAAAAATGTAACATTAGTATTTGTTCACGGCTGGAGTGTAACAAATCTCAACACCTATGGACAACTCCCTGTAAGATTGAGGGAGCAAGGCAAACAGGCAGGAATTAATATCATTGTCAAGGATATTTACCTGGGTCAATATATTAGTTTCCATGATGAGGTAAAAGTCCAGGATATATCTAGGGCTTTTAATTCGGCAATAAAGGAAACACTGGTTGACCTTGTGAAGAATAAGGAGCGTTTTGTAGCCATCACGCATTCTACAGGTGGCCCTGTGGTGAGGGACTGGAGCGAAAGGTATAAGGCTGAATGGCCTACCTTACCCATGAGCCACCTTATCATGTTGGCACCGGCTAATTTTGGTTCGACACTGGCGCAGTTGGGTAAGAGTAAGGTGAGCAGGCTGAAATCATGGTTTGAAGGAGTAGAGCCTGGCCAAGGTGTATTAGACTGGTTGGAATTGGGCAGTAATGAATCGTGGAATTTGAATATGGGCTGGATAAATAAGGATGCAGCTACCATCAGTGAGTCATCGTTTTTTCCATTCGTATTGATAGGACAGGCAATAGACAGGAATTTTTACGATAACCTGAATTCTTATACGGGTGAGATGGGGTCTGATGGTGTAGTCAGGTGTTCGGGTGCTAATTTAAATGCCAGCTATATCTCCATTACCCAACCTGCACCTGGTTCAAATGATGCGGTTAAGGTAGAAACCAAAGTTGCACCGAGAACGGCGTTCAGGATAGTGGAGAATTCGTCGCACTCTGGTACCAAAATGGGCATTTTGGCAGGTGAAAAGGCTGCAGTAAATGACCCTACCGGAAATGATACTGTGAATGCCATACTCAATTGCATAAAAGTGGGTACAAAATCACAGTATGATGCGCTTTGCGACACCTTTGTTGCCGAGACAGCACAAGTGCAACAAAAGGAACTAATTGAGCCAATTAAGAAAGGTATCTTCTCATTGAAAGACAGGTATTTTTTCCATGATAGGTTTTCGATGGTTACTTTCAAGTTAGTGGATAGTGAAGGATATCCGGTGAGGGATTTTGATTTATTATTTACCACTGGTCCAAACAACAACCCTAACCTTTTACCTGAAGGGTTTTTTGTTGACCGCCAAAGAAACAGTAAAAACGGTGAAACGATTACCTATTATATCAACTATGATATAATGAATTCATCACCTGCTGTTATTAATGACAAAAAGGAGGAAATAAGGGCAAAAAATGTAGGGATTGATAACCTGGGATTAACTATTGTTCCCCGCCCAGCTGATGGGTTTGTACATTATGCCCCTTTCACCTTGAATGCTGATAATGATTTCTTTGATAAAGTTATTACGCCTAATGCAACAACCTTAATAGAAATAAGATTGCAAAGGCTGGTGGATAAAAATGTATTTTTATTGAAGGGCCCCATTACCGAAATGCCAACTTCAAAAACTAAGTTTAGTGATATAAAAACTTCAGGTGAGAATGTGAAATAGCCTGGATGTGTGATGATTATTTATTGGCAGTGCCAGTGTATGTAAATATACTGGCACTGTTGTTTTGTAGGTATGGTTAATAATTGGGCATTAGCGGGTTGGGCTTTGGTGAAGAAAATGTTGAGTAAATTATTTATATGAGGATGGGTTTTGGGAAAATGTGGAAAGATTGGCGGGGTGGGGGAATGGGGAAGCACTCCGGTAGGAGTGCAAGGTTTG
>CANGSR010000036.1 GCA_947456055.1 Chitinophagaceae bacterium | reverse complement strand
GTAGTGGTATCCAGTTAAGTGGCATTGCAGTGACCTATGGTGGTGGTATTACTATTATGGCGCATAGTGGTCTTGTAGTAGGTATTAATGGATATGGCTACGGACTAAGCACCAGTGGTGCTAATGGTGATGTAACAGAAAAGACAGGTGCTGGCATACTTGATTTTGGGTATGTATCAAAAAAGAGGAAAAAGATGATGTCTTATCCATTTATTGGTGTAGGTGGTTACGGTACAAAATTTGTTTATACTAATACAACATCAAAAGATATAAAAATTGGTTCTGCACCTACCAAGCCTGGTATGACCACTCCATTTTCTACTGGGGGCTTTGCTTTCGAATTGGGTTATTCCTTCAAATATTTTGCTTTTAATATGGAGAAACATAAAAGCAGCAAAAGGTATGGTGCCGTATTGGGCGTTGATGCAGGTTGCCAGTATTACATGGCAATGGGTAAATGGCGCAATATGCTGGAGCGTAACCTAATAGGCGATTTTGCACGTCCTTTAATTTTATCACCTTATGTACGTGTTACAATTGGCATTGCCGATTTATCTACCAAAATTTGGTCTAAGAATGTAATGTAGACTTAACGATATTTTTAATTAATGATGCCTGATCAGTTTTGGTCAGGCATTATTGTTTTTAGGAGATTTTTTTCTGTTTTCTTCAATTATTTGTAATGCCTCATCAATTGGTAATCCTGGCTCATCAACCTGTTTAGCTAACTCATATAATTGTTCATCTTCATAATCCTCCAATAATTCCATTATTTTTTCAAACTCACTCATCGGCAATACTACAGAAAGCCTATTACCGTCAGTATCAGTTATATATAGTGGGTGAATTGCAATCATTGGATTTGAATTAAACGGATTAACAAATCTATTCAAAAAAAATCATTACCAATAATGGTATTCCCCATCCCCCCTGTGGATAAATACCCACCCCAACCGTCCGTTTAATTTCGTTATTTTGCTTTACGCTTTTAGCGTGGTGCTACAATGAAATTCTCCCATTTACATAATCATACCCAGTATTCCCTGCTCGACGGGGCTTCTAATATTTCTAAGCTTTTTGATAAGGCCCGCAACGATGGTATGCCTGCTATGGCTATTACCGACCATGGTAATATGTTTGGCGTGTTCGACTTTGTGGCCGAGGCATGGAAGAAAAAGAAGGTGGTGGGTAAGACCCCAGAGGGTAAAGACATTGAAGAACCTATTGTAAAACCAGTTGTTGGTTGTGAGTTTTACCTGGTTGATAACCGCCACAAGCGAGCTTTTTCTAAAGATGATAGGGATGTACGTTTCCACCAGTTATTGCTGGCTAAGGACGAGATAGGTTATAAAAACCTGGTAAAGCTTTGTTCGCTTGGCTATATGGAAGGGCTCTATAGTAAGTACCCCCGTATTGACAAGGAATTAGTGCTTCAATACCACGAAGGGCTTATTGCCACTACATGCTGCCTTGCTGCGGAGGTGCCACGCACTATTTTGCGCAAGGGTGAAGCTGAAGGTGAAAAAGTATTCAAATGGTGGCTCGACATTTTTGGAGATGACTATTATATAGAATTGCAGAGGCACGAAATTGCCGACCAGATAAAGGTGAATGAGGTGTTGATGCGGTTTGCCCAGAAATACAATGTGCCCATCATTGCTAGTAATGATAGCCACTATGTAGACCAGGCCGATGCCAATGCCCACGATATCCTGCTATGTATCAATACAGGTAGCAAGCAAGCCGACCCAAAGTGGAAAGACCTAGGTGATGATGATGAGGTGCAAATAAAGGGTGGTAGGTTTGCCTTTCCAAGTGACAGGTTTTATTTTAAGACCACACAGGAAATGAGTACCCTGTTTGCCGATATTCCGCAGGCAATCGATAATACCAATAGAATACTGGATAAGATAAAACCACTGAAACTGGAGCGCGACATCATGCTGCCCAATTTCGTGGTGCCGACTGAATTTAATAATGACCAGAACGCCTTTTTGGAACACCTCACCTGGATGGGTGCTAAAGAGCGTTACCGTGAAATAACCCCCGAGGTTGATGAGCGCCTAAGGTTCGAATTATTTACCATCCGCACCATGGGTTTCGCAGGTTACTTCCTTATTGTGAGCGATTTCATTAAGGCAGGCCGTGATATGGGCGTGTTTATTGGTCCGGGCCGTGGTTCTGCTGCGGGTTCGGCAGTGGCTTATTGTATTGGTATAACCAATATCGACCCCATTAAGTACAAATTACTGTTCGAGAGGTTCCTGAACCCTGACCGTAAGAGTATGCCCGATATCGATACTGACTTTGACGACGTTGGTCGTCAAAAAGTTATTGATTACGTGGTGCAGAAATATGGCAAAAACCAGGTAGCACAGATTGTGACCTATGGTACCATGGCTGCCAAAAGTAGTATCAAAGACGTTGCACGTGTGCTAGACCTCCCGCTTAGTGAGAGTAATGCCCTTGCCAAGCTTGTGCCTGAAAAGCCCGGAATCTCTCTTAAGCGGCTTTTAAGAGCCGAAGTGAAAGGTGATGGCGGTTTGGAACAGAAAGAGGGCCTGGGTGCTGAGGAAATGGAATTTGTTACCAAACTAAGGGAAATTGCTGCCCAGCAATCGCTACACGGTGAGGTACTCCGCCATGCCGAAAAGCTTGAAGGCTCAGTGCGTAACACAGGTATCCATGCCGCTGGTATCATCATTGCCCCATCCGACCTTACCGCACTGTTGCCTGTATTTATGGCTAAGGATGTAGACTCGCTCATTACCCAGTATGAGGGTAATGTGATTGAGAATGCAGGTGTTATTAAGATGGACTTTTTGGGTTTGAAAACCCTTACCATCATCAAGGATGCCCTTACATTAATTAAAAGAAATTATGGTGTAAGCATAGATATTGATACCATCCCTCTCGATGACTTGGAGACTTATGAGCTTTACCAGAGAGGTGATACCAACGGTACTTTCCAGTTTGAAAGTGCGGGGATGCAGAAGCACCTCATCAACCTGAAGCCCGATAAGTTTGATGACCTCATTGCCATGAACGCCCTCTACCGTCCGGGGCCTATGGAGTATATCCCCAACTACATCAAGCGTAAGCATGGCCTTGAGCCCACTACCTACGACCTTGCAGCCATGGAGGAATACCTGGGCGATACCTATGGTATCACCGTATACCAGGAACAGGTGATGTTGCTCTCCCAGAGTTTGGCTGGTTTCACCAAGGGTGATGCAGACGTACTACGTAAGGCAATGGGTAAGAAGCAGAAGGCCGTTCTTGATAAGATGAAGGGCCAGTTTGTGGAAGGAGGTAAGGCCAAAGGCCACCCCGAAGACAAGCTTCAAAAGGTGTGGACCGACTGGGAAGCATTTGCCCAATACGCCTTCAATAAATCGCACTCTACTTGTTATGCCCTTGTGGCCTATCAGACAGCCTTTTTAAAAGCTCACTATCCTGCCGAGTATATGGCGGCGGTGCTAAATAACCAGAACAATATTGATAAGATAAAGTTCTACATGGAGGAGTGCCAGCGCATGGGACTCCAGGTGTTAGGGCCTGATGTAAATGAGAGTTTGAAGGGTTTTGCAGTGGCTAAGGAGAATGTGGTGCGCTTTGGCATGAATGCCATAAAGGGGGTAGGAGAGGCAGCGGTGGAAGATATTATAGCAGAGCGTGAAGCTAATGGGCCTTTTACTACAGTTTATGATTTCATTAAAAGGGTAAACCAAAGGACAGTAAATAAAAAATCGCTTGAAAGCCTGGTGCTTGCCGGTGCATTAGATTGTTTTTCAGAACAAATGCATAGGGCCCAGTTTTTCTATGCCCCACCAACCGACCCCATTACAGGTTTGGAAAGATTGGTGAGATTTGGTAATCAGTTTCAGGCAAGTTCATCTGTAGCTACCAATAGCCTATTTGGGGCTTCGGTGATGCCAGAGGTGAAACCGCCCTTGATTCCTGATTGTGAAAAATGGGGACTACCCGAATTGCTTGATCGTGAAAAAGAAGTAGTAGGTATCTACCTGAGTGCACATCCGCTTGATGGGTTTAAGTTCGAGATGGATAATTATGGCATGACCCCCATTAATACCCTGGAAGAAAACAAGGGCCGCACAGTGCGCCTCGCTGGCTATATTACCGATGTGGGCCACCTTACCAGTAAGAAAGGTACTAAGTTCGGTAAAATGACTATCAACGATTATTCGGGCAACTACGAAATAATGCTATGGGAAAAGAGCTATCTGCTATATGCCAATTACCTAATTAATGGCCAGAAATTAATGATAACAGGGGTATATGATGAACACAAATACCGCCCTGGTGTTATGGAGTTTGGTATACAAAATATGATGCTACTTGATGATGTGCGAAAAGTAATGACCAAGCGCATTAACCTTACCCTAAAGTTGGAGCAGGTAACCTATGAGTTTGTAGATTTTCTGGAGCATAATGTAAAAACACACCCTGGTAGCACTGAACTGATTTTGCAAATAGGTGATGAGGACGATAAAATGGCCGTTCGCCTAAAAGCCCAAACCATAAAAATTGAACTCAACGATGAATTGATACAGTACCTTCTGTTGCACGATGAGATAAAGTATTCATTGGAGAAGGCGTAGGGTCAATTTCATTGTCCTAAGGATTTAGGTACTCAAAGGTTTTTTTTATATGATTTAAAATAGCCCGAAGGGCTTAAATATGAATAGCCCCCGGTGTAAACCGGGGGAAATAGAATATATAAATATGTGAACCCCGAAGGGGTTCAATGTGTAACTAAAACTTATATAATTCAGGTAAATTTTTAAGACAACAACATTAGGTACGGGGAGAGGGGTTACTCATATTAATTCATCTGCTTTCATTAATATGGTCTGCTTCTTGGTCTCATATTCTTCTATTCTTTCTTGTAACTCCTGAGCATATGCAGGACTACTTAAGATATAATCGGTGGCATCGGAAGGTTGAACAATAATATCAACCATCTTGTGAGGGAACATTTTTTTGATGCCATCTAAAATTTTGTCATCAAGCATATCTGTGTTGATTCTTATGGTAGTTTCCATCGTTTATTTTTAGTAAAGTTATGAAAAATACTATGAATATACTTGCTGAAATGTAAATTATTTAACAATGTTTACAAACAGTATTGCACATCTACCGTTTCGATAAACTCCTCCTCCCCACACTCATAAATATCATATATTTATTTTATTTACTTACCATAATCTTAACAAAGGAAAATGTAAATTTGCTATTCATTTAAAAATATAGCAAAGAGTTAATGGCAGTATTAGGTAATCTGATAGCCCGTTCCCTTCAACTTCGGAAGAAATTCAATTTACCCGTGGCAAGCCCACAAGTTTACCAGCGTCATGCGCTCAGGCAACTGCTTGAGCGTGGCCAGTACACAGCATTTGGTAAGCATTACGGATTTGGTGATATATTAAGCAAGGAGATAGATTTTATTAAAGCATTTCGTGAGCGAGTACCCATTACCACCTATACCGATATGTATACCCAGTGGTGGCACAGGTGCCAGGCTGGGGAGGAAAATGTATCCTGGCCGGGCAAGGTTAAATATTTTGCCCTTAGTTCTGGTACATCTGAGGCGGCAAGTAAGCATATACCTGTTACCCAGGATATGATAAAAAGTATCAAGAAGGTAGGGTTTAAGCAGTTATACAGCATGGCTAATTTCGCCATAAGGCCTGTTGCCTTTGAGAAAGGTATCCTAATGCTCGGTGGTACTACTACATTGTTTGAAAAGGGTGAATATTATGAAGGTGATATGAGTGGCATAAGTGCCAAGAATATGCCACGCTGGGTTTCATCTCTATTATATAAACCAGGTCAGCGCATTTCCAAACGTACTAAGTGGGAAGATAGAATAAAGCTAATTGTAGAGCGTGCGCCACAATGGGATGTAGGTATAGTATGCGGAGTGCCGGCATGGGTGCAGATAGTTTTAGAGCGGGTTATAAAACATCATGGTGTAAAAAACATACATGATATATGGCCAAATTTAAGTGTATATATTCATGGTGGGGTATCTATAGAACCTTATAGGGAAAGTTTTAAAAGACTTTGGGGGAAGGAAGTTACGTTCATAGAAACCTATATGGCATCTGAAGGCTCATTTGGTTTCCAGGCCAAACCAGGCCATGGTATCAAGCTAGTGCTTAATGTGGGTATTTTCTTTGAGTTTATACCGTTTACATCAGAGAATTTTGATGATGAAGGCAATCCTAAGGCTAACCCTAAAACTGTAATGGTTCATGAGGTGCAGGAAGGGGTAGAATATGCAGTTGTTTTAAGTACTTGTTCGGGTGCATGGCGCTATATTATTGGTGATGTAATAAGGTTCACCAATTCCAGGGAACATGAAATTGCAATAGTGGGTCGTACCAAGCAATTCTTGAGCCTTTGTGGTGAGCATATGTCGATAGATAATATGAACAAGGCTATTGAAACCGTATCTAAAAAGCTCAATATCACAATAAACGAGTTTTCAGTAGCCGGATTTAAGTACAATAACTTATTTGCCCACCAATGGTATATAGGCTGCGATGACCTAAATGTTGATGTCAATGAACTCAAATCACTTATTGATATTACCCTTTGTAAGCTTAATGACGATTATGAGGTAGAACGAACATCCGCATTGAAAGAAATCTTTGTAGAAGTATTGCCATCCTCAGTATTCCTGGATTATCTAAAAGCCAAAGGCAAAGAGGGAGCCATGAATAAATTCCCGAGGGTGATGAAGGGTGCCCAATTGGAAGACTGGAAAAAATACCTGGAGACCGCCATTTGATAAAGTAGACGCAATTTATAGATATACTAAAAAGCCCACCGATTTATTGGAGGGCTTTTTTAATATGAACAATTCGCCTATTGAATTGAGCTAATTCTATGATCACTTAAGATACTTTGTGGCTCTAAAAAATATTCAATCATATACCACCATTGTGAGTAATAAATTACCCTCATTCAATTCATGATAGATGGGTATAATCTGGCGATTCTTGGATTCTTTATACCTTGAAACACAAAATCCCCCTGGAATTAACCAGGGGGACTTGCTTTGTTTCTATAGTGATGAAAAGACTTATATCCTATTTCTTAATTACAAAATGCAAGGTTACATGTTCACTCGTTGATTTTAAATGCAATAAGTAAGATCCATTAGCCAGTTCATTACTCAATTTTACATTTTCATTGATCTGACCATTGATTAACTGTACCTTACCCTTGTATACAATCTGTCCCAGCATATTACTAACTTCCATGTTCAATTCCTCATCAGCCTGATTTAAAATTGAACCTTTTATGGTGAATTCTCCACTATTAGGATTTGGCAATAAGAGGACATCCATACTTGCGTTGGTATTTTCAATTGGTTTTTTGGTTGTATTGATTACTACTGGCTGTATAATTGTATGAATTCCAGTCTCATCCTGAGTGGTATAAGTAATTGTAGTTGCACCAACACGAATACCAGTTATAACACCAGTTTCCGCATCAAGATGAATACTGCCATTACCATCTTCACTCCAGCTACCAATAGCATTGTTACCATTCAGTACAGCCGAATTACCAACTATTATTGATAGTGTATCAGATAAAGTTTCTGAATTCGGATTAGCTGGGCCAACTGTCACATTTTTAGTCACAAAATTCACACATCCTGCCGCATTAGTCACTGAATAAGTGATAGTTACAAGCCCTACTGCATGTCCGGTTACAACACCACCGGCTACTGTAGCCCTTGCATTATTGCTGCTGGTCCAAACCCCACCTGAGGTAGCATCAGTCAATGTAATTGGCGCACCACTGATAGATACTGATGATGCACCACTAATTGCTGCAACAGTAGGCAAAGCATTGACAGTAACAGTATAGGTTGACCTGCAACCTGTACCCATTGTGTAAGATATAAGTGCTGTTAAACCACCTGCAACACCTGTTACAACACCTGTGCCTGCTATAACACTGGCTATGGTAGGAGAGCCACTTGTCCATACCCCACCATTTAAAATATTGCCTAGTGTTATCATAGAACCAAAGCAAACCTGACTTGCACCCGTAATTGGTGCCAATGGATTCACTGTAAGCACACGTGTAGCAATACATCCAGATGCCAAACTATAAGATATTAGAGCAGTTCCTGCTGTTAAACCATTTACCAAACCTGTAGATAAACCAATTGTTACATTGCTGTTTGGTGTACTCCACGTACCACCACCTGTGTTTGATAAGGTTATTGACTGGCCTTCGCATACACTTACCGGACCAGCTATAACTCCTAGTGGATTTACTGTTATAGTATATGAAGTTCTGCAACCAGAACCTAAGGTATAGGTGATATTAGCTGTAAGATTACCAGCCACTCCGGTTACAACCCCGGTACTAGGTACTACTGTAGCAATGGTTGGTGAACCTGAACTCCATACGCCACCACCGCTATTGGTCAAAGTAATGGTTTGCCCAACACATACTGTATTAGGCCCGGTAGTTGGAACCAGATTATTTACCACTACTGCCATTGTTGCCGTGCAACCTGATGCCAGTGAATAGAAAATATTAACCGTTCCCGCACTTACACCTGTTACAATACCATTACCAGTGCCTATTGTGCCTATTGATGTATTATCACTTGTCCAGCTTCCACCTGCTGTAGCGTCAGTCAGTGTTATTGTCTGGCCAACACATACACTTGTAAGACCAGATATAGCTGATAAGGCATTGACAGTGATTGTTTTAATAGAGCGACAACCTGAACCAACCGTATAGGTGATGTTTGAAGTAAGGTTTGCTGCCAAACCTGTAACGATCCCTGTTGTAAGACCTACTGTAGCTATGGTTGGTGAACCACTGCTCCAGGTACCACCACCGGTGAGGTCTGTAAGTGTCATAGTTTGCCCATTACAAACTGTCGAAGGGCCTGAAATTGGCTCTATGGCATTCACTGTAACTACGCTTGTACCAATACAACCTGAAGGCAATGTATAGGAAATTATTGCTGTACCACCGGATATACCCATAACTATACCACCAGTGCCTATAGTTGCAACTCCTGTAGCAGAACTGCTCCATGTACCACCGCTCGTAGAATTAGTTTTAGTAATTGTCTGTCCCTGACAAACCGATGTTGGTCCACCAATAGTACCCAGTGCATTTACGCTCACTGTCATTGTTGCCCTGCAACTACCACCGGTTGTATAGGTGATGTTTGTTGTTAAACCCGCTGCTATTCCGCTTACAATGCCTGTACCTGCACCTATAGAAGCTACGGTTGGGGCACTGCTTGTCCATACACCACCAGCAGCAGGGTTTGTTAATGTTATTGTTTGGCCTACACATACTATCGAAGGTCCGCTTATTGCTCCGATAGGGTTCACGGTTACAGCCTTGATGGCTATGCAACCTAAACCTGATGTATAAGAGATATTGACAACTCCGCCTGATAAACCACTTAATAAACCAGTACCACTACCTATGGTAGCTATTGAACTATTGTCACTTAACCATGTTCCACCTGTAGTTGCATCAGTTAGAACCGAAGTATTGCCCTGGCATAGTGATGAAACACCACTAATAGCTGCAACACCATTTACAGAAAGCGTCATAACCGACCTGCAACCCAGATAATTGGTATAAGTAATAATAGCATTACCTGCCGATACTCCGGTTGCAGTTCCTGTAGATATACCAATAGTAGCTACACCTGTATTGCTGCTCTGCCATGTTCCGCCTGGAACAATGTTATTTAGCGATGTTGTTTGCCCGGTACAAACTTGTGGACTACCTACAATAGCTGCTGCCGGATTAACCGTAATATACGTAGTAGTATAACAACCTGTAGCTGATACAGCATAGGTTATGGTTGCATTTCCAACACTTATTCCATTCACAGTTCCAGTTCCTGAACCTACTGTTGCAACACTCTCATCCGAAGATGACCATAAACCGCCTGGTGTTGCTGATGCTAAACTAAGATTTGAACCAAGACATACATTTGTACCTCCTGTAATTGAGGCCGGCAAAGGATTGATTGCCAATGTAGTAGTCCTTACACAACCATAAGGTGTGGTGTAAGATACCAAAGCAGTTCCTGCAGCTATAGAACTTACGAAACCACTGCTTGCCCCCACAGTAACTGATGCACTGTTAGTACTCCAGGTGCCACCTGATGTAGCATCAGTAAGTGTAGTAGATGCGCTTAAACACAAAGCAGGACCAGCCATAAGTGTAATTGGTGCACAATTAGGCCCAAGCTTCGCTACAAACAAATCAACTCCACCATACGCTGTTAAGACAGAACATCCAAATGGGGCTGCTGTACTCCATGAATTCCCTGATATATATATATTGTCAGACGCATCAATATCTATTCCATAGGCTTCGACGATTCCATAAACCCCGTAACTATTTCTGGTCCAATTACAGTTTCCCGAGGCATCAAATTTAGCTACATAAGCTACATTATCACCAACAATTTGTGGTCCATTTGCAGGGCCAAAATTATTATTGCCTGCACTACCTCCTGCTATTATTGGTTCATCAGCACTATTAAGCACCATAGAATGGGCATAAATAGAATATCCTGTTCCATTTGAGCCCTTAACCCAAATAGGATTACCATTATTATCGAACTTTGCCAGAAAAACACCAACTGCCGATGTATTAGACTTTGTTAAAGTAGTAGCTCCAATGGTAATTAAGGAGTAATAATCACCTGCAACATAGAGATTTCCACTGGCATCAACTTTAATAGCTTTGCCAATACAAAATTTACCATATGTTGGGATTCCTGATAAAGCATCACCAAAATGTTCTACCCACTGGAGTACGCCAGATGCATTGATTTTGCCTATAAATGCATCCCTGTCGCCAATAGCGGTAAGAGTTGTTGGGGTACTTGTATTAAAAGTGCGAGTGCCTTCTTTATACCCTGCAATATAACTATTACCAGATGCATCAAAACTTATAGATACGGCACCTGTATAATACCCATCACTTATCCTGGTAGCCCATACTACATTGCCCGAAGCATCATATTTTGCAGCAAAAGAACCTGCCGGTACTGTTATACTTCCAAATGTAATATCATCATAAGCTGAACCTCCTGTTATATAGCTATTGCCCGATGCATCGGTTTCGATACCAAATACCTCATGGTTTGGACTACCGTCGGTGGTCATTTGCCTGGCCCATACTTCATTTCCACTATTGTCATATTTTACTAAAAATAGTTGGGTTCCACCATTTCCGTTTAATACATCACTTGCGAAGGTTATAGAACTACCCACCGGATCAACATACCCACCAGTAACATAACAATTCCCTGCCGCATCTACAGATATTCCCCTACCAGTATTAATATCTGTGACACCTGGTCCATAGGTTCCACCAAAACATTTAACCCATAGGCAGTCTCCCGAAGTATTGTATTTAGCTACAAAAACTGCTTGCCAACCAAAATGTGGCGCAGTAATAGTGTGAGTTCCGAATGTTGCTGTACCCATGAAGGTACCTGTAACCCAACTATTTCCTGCGGCATCTGTTGCAATTGCTGACGAATTTAATACATGATTTATGTAATCGCCATTAGTGGATCCTGCGGAATTAGCCCATTCCCATTTATTATTTTGTCCCACATTAATCATTGAACTTGTACTTACAGTACTACCACAGGTAGAACTAATGGTATACATTATTAATGTAGAACCCGATGATACTACTGTGACTATCCCACCGCTGCTGATTGTAGCTACTGAAGGATTTGTACTTGTCCACGTACCTCCTAAGCTGTCATCAGTTAGTGTTACCACATCACCTGTACATAAATTAAGACTACCCGTTATTGGTGCAGGCGGGAATGGATTTACTGTAACTACATGGGTTGTATAACAACCTCCTCCTAATGTATAAGATATTATCGATGTGCCGAAAGTAACTGCTGATATAACACCAGTGGTTGAACCTACTGTAACTACTGCAGTATTTGAACTGCTCCATATGCCACCTGTAACAGATGGTGTTAAAGTACTGGTTGCTCCTGTACATAAGGACGAAACGCCTGTAATCGTAGAAATACCATTTACCGTAACATTGGTTATTCTCTGGCAAGTATAAGGTGCGCTAAATGTTGCAATAGCAGTACCGGCAGATACACCCGTAAGCATACCTGTAGTAGGGTCAATTATTGCAGCTGTGCCACTTATACTAAAAGTACCGCCAGAAACAACAGCTGGAATGTAAATTGTATTTCCCTCACAAACAGCAATTGATGAAGCGCATATTTTAGTGAGCTTAGCCACAAATGCACTTGAATCACTACCAGATGTAGAAGCGCAACCAAACGCTACACTACTGGTTTGTACACCTACAGCAATAACATTATCGTTAATATCAATAGCTAACCCTGTAATAGATGGGTCACCATCAGTATAGCCGCTGCCTACTGATGTACCCCAATCACAATTACCCATAGTATCAAATTTGGCTACAAATGCGTTGTGGCCTGCACCGGTAAAATGCTCATTACCAAAATCCATTGTTCCCCAATGAACACCACCTACTACTACCTCCTGGGCTGCATTGAGCGCCATACCGTAGCAAAAAGTCCTATCACTTGTATTGCGAGCTTGTTTAGCCCATATAGGGTCTCCATTTGCATCCAGTTTAGCCAAAAACGCTGTTTCTTGTATCAAACTATTCGACCTGTTGAGTGATATACCACCAAAATTGATAGTATTCCCAAATTCACCTGAAATATAAATATTACCAGTAGATGATACCTTAATCAATCTGGCAATGGAGGACAAATCACCATAACCTGATGTTGGCCTTGGGCCACCGTATTGTTTCACCCACTGGCAAACCCCTGAAGAGTTGAGCTTCATAATCACGGCATCCCTATATCCTATGCCCGAATAAATTGTAGACCCTGAACCTAAATTAAACGTATCAGTACCCATCATCCATCCACTAATAAATAAATTACCACTAGCATCCATATCGATTGCAGTGCCAGAAGATTCGAAATTATTAGAAAGTGAATTTGTCCAAATTACATTACCTGCATTATCGTACTTAACGGCAAATATGCCTGCACCAGATAAAGTAGCACCCGATCCAAATGAAAGACCGGGTGTAGCAGCCCTGCCTGTAACATAGCTATTACCTGATGCATCTGCATAGATGCTATTCATTGAGGTATAAATATAATGACCACCTGTAGTTTGTCTGGCCCACATTGCAGTACCCATATCATCATATTTCACCACAAATCCTTCCATATTGCCTGTACCGGTCAAGGTGCGACTACCAATACTAATGGTACTTCCTGCAGTAGCTTTGAAAGAACCGGTTATATATACATAGCCAGATGGATCTAAAGCGATTGCATCACCTACTGCTCCCATATCTGCACCAAAAGTCCTGGCCCAAAGGCAGTAGCCGGTACTTGTATATTTGGCTACAACCACATTTCCTGCAAATGAAGAGGTAAACGAATAGGAACCATAAGTAGCCGAGCCAATAAATTTGGTAATTGTATAAACATTGCCAATAGCATCAGTAACTACAGGAGACTGTCCATAATTTGTTGTGGAACTAGAAACAGTAGCAGGTGCTGATGTAACCCAATCCCATTCTGTTGATTGGTCTACATTCATTGCCCTCACCCTGCTGGATGTGCCACAAGATGTGGAAACGGTATAGCTAATTAATGTAGATCCCCTCGTTAATGCGCTTACAACGCCCGAAGAATTAATTGTAGCAATAGAAGGATTACTACTTGACCAGGTACCACCACTGGTTGCATCGCTTAAAACAGTGGTATTTCCTGCACACAATCTATTATTACCAGTAATATCTGCCGGTGGTGCAGGGTTAATGGTTATATCCTTAGTAACATAACAATTGGAGTTTGTGGCATAAGTGATGGTACTAATACCATAAGCTATCCCTGTAACTAGGCCTGCACTTACAGTTGCAGTAGATGGGTCGCTGCTACTCCATGTGCCACCAGATACCGAATTGGTAAAAGTAGTTGTTGCACCAGCACACAATGATGTAGCACCAGATATTGCTGAAGGTGGAGTGGAAATCCTTACTCCTGTAGTACCAAGGCAGCCTGATGGCATTAAATAAGAAATTAAAGCTGTACCAGCACTAACACCAGTTACCTCACCTGTAGCTACATCAATTGTGGCTACAGATGTAGTAGCTGAACTCCAGTCGCCACCTGTTGGATAGGCATATAAATTTGTCGTTGCCCCCGAACAAGCTTCCTTAACCCCGGTTATTGTAGGGATAGGGTCGATAACAATATTTTTAATAGTCCTACAGCCGGTAGCAGTAATTGTATAAAAAACACTCGTATAACCACCAGTAAAAGTGGTAAGGTCACCAATAAAGGCATCATAGAAATAGGCCGTTCCTGGAATAGTGCTCATCCAGTAACCGCCACCCATTGAATTTGTATAAGTACCTACAGCCCCAACGCACAGTGTAGGTGGTCCCGATATAGGTGGTGGTGTGGGGTCAACAGTTATTATAGCCGTTTCGGTAACTCCTCCCAATACATAGGATATTGTAGCAGTGCCGGCCGAGACACCTGCCACCTCTCCGGTGGTGGGTTCTACACTACCTACAGCCACATTATCACTACTCCAGGATCCTCCGGGGTTGGCGTCTGTAAATCTGACTGTTGAACCGACACAGACATTTGATGAGCCGGTAATTTGTGCCTGTACATTCATAATGCCAAAGAGGCAGAATGCCAGTGTGAGTAAGAGGGCATTTCCGTGTACACCTTGTCTTTGGCGTACTCTTACATGGTTGAGATAATTGTTAATTTTACACTTCATCTTTTTGGTTTTTTGTAAGTGCAAGATTAATTAGTAATCCACCCAGCATAGGGGTCTGGTTAGTGTAGGGATATTTCGGGTTAGTCAAGTGGTATTTTTGGTGTAGGTGTTTAGTAAAACACCTTTTCACTAACTGAAAACGGGGTTTCACATAAAATGTACTGATTTAGGTGCAATTGATACGCTATTAAAAGCCAAAATCACTCCTGAAATTTAATATAGTTGATAATAGAATGTAGACTACCTCAAAGCAAATTTTTATTAAGGCCACATTGCTGGTTTCGGAAATTTATTATATTTGATACAAATAAACAGATATGAGTACTACAGATGAAAAACTGAATACCTTGATGAATATGTCACTGGCCACCCTGGCAAGGCAGAAGGTAATTTTAAATCTATTATGCCATTTAATGGCAGCAGGCGATGCAGATAGGGCTAAGGAAATTCATGAGGAGGCCTGCGCTGTAATTGAAAATGAGGAAAAGATGATTATAGAAATCTTTAAAGATAGGTAATAGGGGATTAGGGTAGTAGGGGTATTACTTAAAAATCAATCTTTAACCTATTTAAATGAAAATAGGGTCTGAAATTCAGACCCTATTTTCATTTAATATCTAAAACAAGTAATTAATAATAAATCTTGAAGCTACCAGTAGCATGATACGTGGCTGAACCGGTATATTTCATGTTCAAATCTAATGTGCCCTCCATAAAGAGGCTGCCTATAGTCAGTAGTGTTACCGTGCTGCCTGGCAATATGCTATAATTGCGGTTTTGACCCAAGGCATAATCTGTGAGTGTAGAATTGTTAATGTCTATTGTATATGCACCATTTACAAATGTATCGTGTTTATTGAAATTTAAGTTCAGATCAATTTTTTTCTTGGTGAAGTCTTTACATATCAATGCTGCCGACCAGGTAGTATCTGCATTTCTTGACACACGACCACCAAGTTCATAATAAGCTTTTTTCAATACTGTTAAATCATTGATATTGTATGACTCACTTTGGTATGCATTATCAACCCAGCTAATTTGAAGTACACTACCTTTAGTACTTGTGTCACTTGTAGGAGGAAGAGTGAGATCCACAATTTTCTCGCCACCCCTTCCACACGATGAAAATACTACAACTGCAAATAATAATAGAAATGAATAAAAATACCTCATCCTGATGTTTTTTGTAAATATAGAATGCTATCCATCAATTTGCAAATAGTTTTACAAAATTTCCCTTTTAATCATATATTTTTAACCGGAAATTACTTATGCCTGGGAGAAGGGACTTCTATTTAGCCAGGGGCAGAGTAAATATGAATTCCCCATTTAGTATCCTTCATTTTTGTTGTCGAGTCTCTATTTATTTACAATAGATTACAATATTTTTGGGAAATATTATTTAGGTTTGAGTGTTAATTAGGACGATGAGAGCAATATTGATATTTTTATTTATTTTACCTGTAATTTGTAGGGCTCAGGATGACCTGAAATCAGACTATTTGCAGGAAGACAGAATTGATAATACCACCCACGATACCATTAAACGCACTTTCTGGATGGTATTAGAGCATGGCAACCTTGCCCGCCACCTAAATACTTTTTACAGGTTTTCATGTATCAACAGTGAATATTATCTCGACCTTAAAATAATGGAAGGTGGCGACTCTTTTGTAGTTGCCCCAAATGCAGAATTCAAAATGAGGTTGGAGCGCAATATAGTTGTGACCCTTTATAACGAACATTATACTAAAAGCAGTAAAGGTGGTGGAGCCCGTGGCAATTGGGGCAACGGGGCACAAGGAGTTACACTATCCTTCAAAATCAGTGAATTTGACAGGGCTATGCTTTTGAACTATTACATGGATAAAGTGAGGTTGTATTGTACCGACGGGTATCTGGAACGTAGGGTAAACCCGGTTCATAGTGAGTTGTTTATGGATCAGTTATATCTTGTTTACAACTCAAATAATGAATACAAAAAGTACAAAATGGTGCATTAGAAATTGATTTTAAATGTAGAAATTGAAATGCCAAATATGCATTTTTGAATTTTTACTTTTGAATTTTGAATTAAAAAAACTTGTTTTAACTTTTAACTTTTAAACTTACATTTTGAAAGACTACATAATAATCTCGCATTCCGAAACCATCGAAGTTGAAAAAGACGTTCGGAAACTACTCAATGAAGGGTGGAAATTAGTTGGGGGTATTTCCACATCTTATAAACATGAACACGCTGCTACTTCCGAACATAAACATATTCCCGGGCATTTGGTATTTTCACAGGCTATGATAAAGGAATAGGTGTTGGGGACACTTTTCTACTCCCCTCAAAACATAAAATACAACAATGCCACCGCCGCTGCCGTCATAAATAAGAGGGTAATGCCCCCCAGAATATTCGATTTCAGCCCATTCACATGCTCACCCATGATTTCTTTATTGTTACAGATATGAATAATAATGGCAATTAAGACCGGGGCGGTAAGACCATATAAAATGGCCGAATAAACAAGTTCTTTAACCGGACTAATACCTAAATTGGTCATTAATAGCCCAACAATTAAGGAAATAGCAATAATGATATAAAAACCTTTGGCACTATGGAATTTCTTATCCAGCCCCATTGGCCAGTCGAAGGTTTCGGAAAAAATATAGGATAATGAGCCACTAAGCACAGGTATTGCCAGTAAACCTGTACCAATCACCCCAATAGCAAACAGATAATAAGCCATATCACCTGCAAGTGGCCTAAGAGCCTGGGCAGCCTGCTCCACAGTATCAATCCTATGAATGCCACCTGCAGCAAGTACCGACCCTGTTGTTAGTATAATAAAGTACATTACTAGATTTGAAAACAGCATCCCAACATTAATGTCGGTCTTCATTTCCTTATACATCCTGCTACTGGCAATAATCACCGTTGTTTCATATTTCTGTTTTTCACGCAATTCTTCCACCTCCATAGTGGTTTGCCAGAAAAACAAGTAGGGCGAGATGGTAGTACCCAATACACCTACCAATATCCCCAAAAATTCCTTATTCCATTCTATATGAGGAATTACAGATGCCTTGAGTACCGCAAGCCAGTTGGTTTGGGCTAAAAATGGCACTATACAATAAACAAGCAATACCATAGCCAGGTACTTGAGTACGTTGGCAATCTTACGGTATGGGAATAGTACAATAAACAATAGCAGCAAAACCGTAAACCCTATACTGAAAATGTTGGCATTTACTTTTGGGAAAATAAGATTAGCCACTGCACCCATGCCTGCAATATCAGCACCAATATTCATCACTATAGCAGGGAAGCTAAATAATAACATGAGGTAAAGTACCCACTTGGGATAATAATGTTTTAATATGCTGGTAAGGCCCCGTGATGTAGCCAGCCCTATTCTTGCGCACATCTCTTGTATAGAGGCCATTAAGGGGAAGGTAATCCAGGCAGTCCATAAGGTTCCTAAGCCATACTGTGCCCCAGCCTGCGAATAGGTAGCGATACCTGATGGGTCGTCGTCGCTAGCCCCGGTAATGAGTCCCGGGCCTAAAGTTTTAAAAAATCTATTGAAGCCGGAAATCTTTTTTTCTGTCTTCATTGTGGTCTAAAGGTAGGGATAATGATTGAGGTATAATAATGACTTAAAGCAGTGCCGTGAGTTATTATTATATACCTGTTTATTTCAAGGCCGTCATTATTTTAAACCGTATCCTGTTTTCTTATTGTTTAGATAACGACATTTTGATTTTATTTAGGTAAGCCTTCATCGTTTCTAGATAGGCATATTTGTTAAACACGAATTCTAATATTTCAGCCTCTTCTCCAAATGCCCACTTTACATAATTTTCATCTATTAGTATATTCACATTAACGCCACCACATAAATAATCGCCACATTGTGCACAACAATAAACCATTGTGCCTGGTTCTGATAATTCATCTTTAATGGTGTCGATTATATCATTCACCCTATCCTTATCAATTGTTCTGGTAAGTAATTCCCTCACCTCTTCAAAATCTTCAGGAATGCACCTCTTACCAAGTAATTGTTTGACTTTAATGATTTCGATTGGAAGATTGCCAAACGAACCAAGTACGCCAATATTGTTTTTGAGGGTGTTAATGTGTTTGGAGGCATAAAACTCATCGAGTAGGGTAGAGAGTGGCCGGTCGTTGATAAAGAACTCAATAAACGAAATTTGAGGCTGCATATCGGTCTTGTTAACATCGCCCATTGGAACAGGCTGATCAATGAAGTGTCTTTTTAGTATGAGGGTATCCATATAGATATTTTTCTAAGTCAAATATACGGGCGAATTTATTTTATAGGAAAAGTGAACCTAACTTTTGGTGCCTGTATAATCGCGGTCATGTAGTGGTAATTGCTTCTTATAAATCGACGCAACCTGTTTTTCCATCTCAATAATTTTCTTCCATTCAAGTTTCAATGAGGCTTCTGATTGTTGTATCCCGGTAGATAGCCAGCCATTCTCAGAAAGTAGGTGTATAGTCGTGTAGCCTTTTTCTGGAATGGCTTGCAATTTATAAGGTGGTTGATTCAGTGCAAATGATTTTAGTAATACTGTTAAACCAATTGCTGTTGGTTTGATAAGCTCATCATTAATTGGCCACCTGATGAAATCTTCAGGTATTATATGCCTGCAGTAAAAGCCATTTGGTGATATATAAGTACTTATCAATTTTTCTGATTCCCAGTATTGGAAGACAATTGTATCAATATCATTTTTTGAGGTCCGTCCTTCATTATAAGCTCTGGTAAACTGCTGGTCTAGCCACTCTGCAAAGTCGTTTTGGCGATTAAGTTTCCATTTTTTCCTCGCTTTCCGGTTCTCTATATATGATTTGATCATAGTGAGCAATACCATAATGCCGATTATAGTAAGGGTTCGCTTCCATTCCATTGAAAATAAAACTAGTCAATCTTTTGATTATTTATTACAGTAAAGTCAATTTTTGTTATCGTTCCAAAAATGCTATTGAAGTATGAACTCATTCAATAACAGCAGTTTTGAATTTCATCATTGTATATCAGTACTTTTTACTTTTCTATTTCTCAATTGCCCAAGTATTAAACTGGCATCCAGACTGTAAATACTAGCCACATTGTTTATATTGGCATACAATCCCATATTAAATCCCAATCCACGTAGTATAGGTATTTCCATTACCGGATTTATAACAACTCCTGTTACAGTTAAGATTTGTTCCTTAAAGGTATAATTTGCACTACGGTTGGAATATATAAAACCACCGTTAGTAACTACATCAGTTGGTTTAAACTCTATAGATTGGTCGCATCTGCCGACAATAAAACCACTGCGTACTATAAACCTAAAGAACCTGGAACGACTATAAAGCACTTTTCCATACATCATTGAAAATAATGCAAATGATTGTCGTGGCAATGGATCATTACCAGTCCAATCATTTGATGATGGGGTAAAGTCATTTGGTAATTGTGGCGTCAGGCGTATATGGTAATTGAACCCAAAAGATAAAATATCATTGCTATTGAATTTTGCATTCCACCCTAAATGCCAGTTATCGAATTTTTGCAGTCCACTTCCTATCTCGTAATAGGTAATGGTTTTCTCATCATCCTTATATTGGGCATGAGCACTAATTAGGACACCAGAAATTGCTAAAAATAAAATTGTCAGCAAAAAGGAGAGATTTTTCATGATTTTGTGGTGTTTTAATGTACATATTGTGTAACTAAGGTACATAAAAATGTTGATATAATCTAAAAATGAGCGACATCAATGCAGGAACTTATTTGAAAGCCACATCGCTCTTCGCTCTGTTACTTTCGCTCTTATTTGAGTGCGAGGTTGATGGGACAACTTTCGAACTAAGCATTACTATTGTCCCGATTTCCTCGCAGTCATTTACTTTTAAAGCTATCAATCATTTCTTCATCTAAAAGAACAACTGCATACATTGGCTTAAATTTACTTACGTGTATTTTTTGTTTACTATATCTAAATAATTTTTTCGTTTGCGTTTTACCAATTATGGCCCTGCGATATAAAGCTTCCATTTTTTTATCTTTTTTTCGGGGATACTTGATACTATATGTGTGGTCTTCGAGGGCAAGGCGGTGTTCAACGTCTGCGACATAGTTATTCCCATTTAATTTTATAAAAATTGAATCTGGAATTGATTTGCATGAGTCTAAAAGAATTTTCCTTAAATCAACATTGTTATTATCGAACTGTGTTCCAACTAAGCTGTCATTAATATATTCCAATGTTTCTACGTCAGTCAGCAAAGTATCGTGGGTGCAATTATGATACAATGTCCATCGGGAAATATGAATCGTATCACCATATTTTTTTAGCCTAAACAGACCCATCTCACCAGCGAAATCGTCAAATACAATCGTTGCCGAAACGCCCTCGCTAATTCTTTTTCCAATTGTATATCTAAACTTTGTTTGAAGACAAGGATAGGAATTGTGAATTGACCAATTGCTATCTGATTCAAAAAAATTTCCAAAATAGTACAGCGTTATTATAGGTGAATTCTTGTCGTGTATGGGCATTGTGCGGTTGTCAATAATAGTGTCTATTACCAAATATTGTGTAATCGTATCTTCTTGAGCGAGTCCATTGACGGAGGAGAAGAACAAACAATAGAAAAGCAATAGACGATTTAAAAAGCGCACTTTACAAAGATATTAATTTTTGAAGTTTTATTAATGGTCTAGTGCTTAGAGTTAACTGGACTTCGTACTTAACGCAAGCTAAGGCGGTAAACATTTTCTGGATGTTTGGCAAAATATACTT
>CANGSR010000035.1 GCA_947456055.1 Chitinophagaceae bacterium | reverse complement strand
GGGCAAGCTAATCCAAGGCATGGCCAAATGGAAAATGAGATTAGGAAGAAATTAACCCAACATGGTTTTGACGGACCTGGTTCAACATGAATGTTTGGGCATATTTCCTTCAGTCATGAACTTATTCATAATATTGGAGGTCAGGCTGATACCAACCATAATCTTACTAAAAGAATATTATTGCTTCTAGAATCATCATGTGTTTCTTTTAACTCTACAAAACCTCAAAATGGGAGTGCTTATGACAGAATAATCAAAGGTATATTATCTCAATATATCGAACATGATTCAGGCCTAAATTCAAATCGACCATCTATACCAAGGTATTTATTAAATGATATTGTTAGATTTTGGCGTACAATGTGTGTTGATTTTGCTTATAAACAAAAGGAGCAGGAGGGAGAAAAATGGGCACTTAGGAATATCAAGTTAAGAATTTCAAGAAAAATGCTCTATGTAAAAGGCTTGCTAATGTGCCTATCGCATCATAAGCAAACACCAGACAAAGCAGAATTAATATTGAGCCTTGATTCTATGATTCGCAAAACACCAATAGAATTATTAATAAGTTTAAAGGATCATTTCCATATAAGCACCGCCGACCTAATAATTGTAGTGGAATGTTATAATGAATTCCTTTTAAGGCTAAATGATACTAACATTAGGAACACATTATCTAAGATGAATATGAATGACATATACAATGAATCTTCCTTTCTTGATTTACGTAATACTGCAGATAAATTACAGGAAGCACTAAGCAATATTTTTATTAACAATAGAGGTAACCTATCTTCCTTAACGTTACAATACGGTATCTTCTAATGATTTTCGGTTTCTCAACAGGAAGTTTGGCTAAGGGGGATTTTAAAGAAGCCCTTAGGATACTTGAAAGTGTTACTAATTCAATATTAGCTATTGAATTATCGACTCTTAGAGAAAATGAATTGCCAGTTCTAATTGAGGCATTGCCCACACTCAGCCTTGAAAATTATTCACATATATCAGTTCATGCACCTAGCAAAATAATAAATTTATCCGAGGATGAAATAATTAATTACCTACTCAAAGTAACTGAGTTTAATTTTCCAATAATAGTACATCCTGACATAATTGTTAATTTCGAAAAATGGAAAGTATTCGGTGCTTTGCTCTGTATAGAAAACATGGATAAGCGTAAAGCAATTGGCAGAACATCAGAAGATTTGAAATTCATTTTTGATAATTTGCCAGATGCAAGTTTCTGCTTAGATATTGCACATGCAAAGCAGATAGACCAAACCATGGCCGAATGTGTGAAAATGCTAAGAATGTTTAGCCATAAATTAATTCAATTTCATATTAGCGATGTGACTTCCGATTGTAATCATGTGCCAATAAATCTTGAAGCGATAGAATCATATAGAAAAGTATCTACACTTGTGCCAAAAAACATTCCTTTTATTATTGAGTCACCAGTAACACAAGAATCTTTTGTAGACGAACTTAATTACATGAGCTCTATTTTTCATATTAACCATCATTACAAAAACCACCATCATAACTTTGTTTCCAACCAAGAATATTGATAAAGTAACCTCTCTTTGATTTTCGGCAAATCCTAACATAATTCTACAACCTTCACTAACTTTACATCATGAGTACTGTATTGCTGCATAAAGAAAATGGTGTGGGATTTATTACCCTCAACCGTCCGGATAAGTATAATGGTTTTAACCGTGAAATGGCATTGACGTTACAGGCATTGCTGGATGACTGTGCGGCAGATGATGCTGTGAGGTGCATCTATATTACCGGTGCGGGTAAGGGTTTCTGCTCGGGTCAGGACTTGTCTGAAGCGATGAACCCTACTCCAGAAGAGTTTGAAAGAATGGTGAGGGAGCATTATAATGCAACCATATTGAGGCTACGGAATATTGAAAAACCTATTATTGCCGCTGTAAATGGTGTAGCTGCCGGTGCCGGGGCCAATATTGCCCTGGCTTGCGATATTGTGGTGGCCAACGAGAGTGCAAGCTTTATACAGGCTTTCAGTAAAATAGGCCTGATACCCGATAGTGGTGGTACCTGGATATTGCCTAGACTAGTGGGTATGCAACGTGCTGCCGCCCTTATGATGACTGCCGAAAAAGTGGGAGCTGCCGATGCTGTGGCTATGGGTATGATTTTTAAGTCTTATCCTGATGCTGCTTTTGAGGAAGATAGTAAAAAGATGGCCTACAATCTGGCTCAGATGCCTACAAAGGGTATTGGACTGACAAAACGCCTCCTCAATAAAAGCTGGGACAATAGCCTGGAACAACAACTGGATAATGAGAAAGCGGTGCAGATAGAGGCGGGTAGTTCTTACGACTTCAGGGAAGGGGTTCAGGCTTTTCTGGAGAAAAGGAAGCCGGTGTTTAAGGGTAAGTAATAACCCACTATGGAAAAGGAACGCATCTTTAATTTGCCCAACCTACTCAGCTTTTACAGGCTGGTGGCTTTTCCATATATTTTATACCTGGTATTCAAGGGGAATGAGCACCTGTTTTCTATTTTGCTGTGTATCAATCTGTTAACAGATATATTAGATGGGCTTATTGCACGTACATTTAAGTTGGAGACTAAATTTGGTGCAAGGCTAGATTCGCTTGCTGATATTGGCACTTATATTTTGGCTATCACAGGCATACTTATATTTAAGTGGACAGAGGTAGGGTCGGCAGGAATAATGTTGTGGGTATTTATTGGCACTTATTTGCTTTCCTATCTGGTTTCTATTATCAAATTTGGCAAATTCCCCAGCCTGCACCTTTACTCTTGCAAAACGGGGGGCTATGTGCAGGGGATTTTCTTTTTTGTGCTTTTCTTTTCGGGGTATTACCAGTGGTTGTTTTTTACAGCTATGATTTGGGGGATTGTGTCTTATACGGAGGAGACTATTATCCTATTGATGTTGCCCGAAATGAGGTCGAATTGTAAGGGGTTATATTGGGTATTGAAAGGCAATTATTAATGGTTAAGCACCTAGTGAATTTAGAGGATTATGGGCTAATACACTAGGGTATGATAAAAAAAACCTGGCCATAGGACCAGGGCTTCAAATGAATCAACCTAATTGTATTATATCTTATGCTTCCCTGTTTTGAGAATAGGTAATGAGGCGGATAGTTTCTTTTGTAAGTGGTTTTACCAAATAGTGTTTTACATTTTTATTTTCCTTAGCCTTTTGGATGTCACGCTTATCAACTGATGATGAAAGGATGTTGATTTTGATGCGTGTTTTCAGGTCTTCATCCAGTTTGTTGAATTTTTCCAGGAATTCCCAACCATTCATGCCGGGCATGTTTAGATCCAGGAATAAAATAGCTGAGGCATCATTTCCTGATTTGGAATATTCTGTGGCAATAAAATTGAACCCGTCCTGGGCATCAAGAAAGGTCCTGATGTCAGCGTCTTTGGCAATCTTACTAATATTTACTGTACAGATTTTATTATTAAACTCATCGTCATCGATAATAATAAAACGTGTGAATACATCCATGGTTATTCTATTTAACTAAGCAGTGCTTTTTTGCTAAGTCGCAAATTTAATTTAAAAATAAGAGATTTATTAGTGTTTGAAAAAAATATTCGGTGGGGGTGTTATGGTTTGTGAACTTTGTAATGAACTATGATAAGATGATTTTATGAGAACTATGATTTTATTGGCTGAAAAAGTGACGAAAGCCTTCATTTGATCAAGTTCATTATTGGGCTTGGGGAAGATGAATGCCTTCAGAGAAGGAGTTTTATTATTTATTCCTGATGTCCCTATCGGAACATCAGGAATAACAATTCTCACAATTATTTCTTCTTAAACTTATTGTACTTTTTCTTTTTAGGTTTAGAATGAGGGGCAGACTCGGTAGCAGTTGGGGCAGGGCCAAACTGTTCTGGTACTGGCTGTTTGGGTACAGGAGTGCCTAATAGTTTTTCTATTTTTTCAAATTTGAAAAGCTCTTTTGTGGTCACAAATGTATAAGCAGCACCCTTACTGGCAGCACGGGCTGTACGGCCTATGCGGTGAATATAATCTTCACCATCGTGTGGCACATCGAAATTGATAACCAGGTCAATATCTTCAATATCTATTCCCCTGCTCAGGATATCTGTAGCAACCAGTATTTTTGTTTTCTTGCTACGGAAATCGAGCAATACCTGCTCACGCTGCTCTTGTTCCAAGTCTGACTGTATTTGCCCAACTGAGAATTTAGCCCTCCTTAGTTCTTCAAACAGTTGTTTTACATTGAGCTTGCTGGAACAGAATACCAATACACTGCCAAACTCCTTTTGTTCTAATAAGTATTTTACCAGGGGTATTTTTTGCGCATCATAAACCAGATATGCACCCTGTACTATTTGTTCAGGTGGCTTAGATATAGCAATATTTATTTCTACGGGGTTTACGAGGATTGTATTGGCTAGTTTTCTGATTTCCTTAGGCATAGTAGCCGAGAACATCAGGTTTTGCCTTTCTTTAGGCATGTAGGATATTATCTTAATAATATCTTCCAGGAAACCCATATCGAGCATTCGATCGGCCTCATCGAGGATCAGGTATTTTAGGCCTTCGAGCTTCACATAACCCATGTTGAGGTGGGATATCATACGCCCAGGTGTACAGATAACAATATCAACACCTGATGTGAGTGCCTTCTTTTCATTGGCAAATAAGGCGCCACCTGTGCCCCCATAAACCGAAATAAAACTAATATCGGTATAATAAGCTATGCCTTCAAGTGCCTGTGTTATCTGCACTGCAAGCTCACGGGTTGGCACAATTATCATGGCATTAATCATATGCCCTTCATGATGCTGGCTGAGCAATTTTTGCAATACAGGCAATAAAAATGCTGCGGTTTTGCCGGTACCTGTTTGGGCTGCGGCTATAATATCCTTACCATCCAATATGGATGGTATTACCTGCTCCTGCACGGGTGTAGCAGTATGGTAGCCCATATCTTCTATACCATCCATCAGGTCATCATCAAAATCAAAATCTATAAACTTCAAATCGCTCGGATTAGCTTGTTAACTATTGCAGTAAAGATAATGTAAAAGTAGGAATGACCGGTGTTAAATGATAAGAAGTAGGATGTGGGGAGGAAGTGCACAAAAAGGAGATACAATAATTTCTGGAATACCAATCATGGGGCGCTGCTCCGATGGAGCAGTTTGGAGGGATTGCTTGGCATTCTACAAAGCCGCTGCCCCGATGGGGCAGTTCAATTGATAGGAAAGGAATCTAAAAAAAAGGGTTAAAGGTTATGCTATTTAACCAAATAGCCATTGTTATATTAGAAGAACAACAAACAAACTAATATGGCAGTGATAACACAAATTAAATCGACTAATAACATAGTAGATAAGGTGTAGCGGGTGTTTTTAACGTTGATGCTACCGAAATAAACTGCGATTACATAGAAAGTAGTTTCGGCTGAGCATTGGAATACACTTGACAACCTACCTGTAAGGGAGTCTACTCCATAGGTTTGCATAGAGTCGATCATAAAACCACGAGAGCCACTGGAACTAAAGGGCCTGAGTATAGCAACAGGGAAGGCATCCACCACTTCTTTTTTAATACCCAGAGCGAGGAATCCTTTGGCCAAAAAGTTGGAGATTAATTCGAATACGCCACTATTGCGGAATAATGAAATGGCCACCAACATACCGAGTATGTAGGGAAAGATGGTGATTCCGGTTTTTAATCCGGAAGAAACTCCTTCTACAAAACAGGTAAAAACATCCTTACCTGCATTTACAAATACTTTTTCGTGAAGGAAGGCATAGGCAAGAATTACGAGGATAATGGTGAGTAGTATGACATTAGAAAGATTGTTGGTGAAATGGTTCTTCTGGATGATGTCCAGTTTGGTAATGTAAAACATCAGACCGGCCATTAATCCTATTATGCTTCCAATGGATAGAATTAGCAAGGAGCTTTTGAAATTTATCTTCTGCCTGATACCCACAATTATCATTGCTGCTATACTACCTACGAAGGAAGTAATGATACATGGCAACATTACATCTGCTGGATTATGTGCATTTTGGGCTGCACGGTAACCAATAATACTGGTAGGTATTAATGTGAGCCCCGCAGCATGGAGGCACAAAAACATAATCTGCGAATTGCTGGCCTTTTCTTTATCCTGGTTCAATTCCTGTAGGCTTTCCATTGCCTTGAGTCCAAAGGGGGTAGCAGCGGAATCGAGCCCCAAAAAATTAGCTGCGAAATTGAGCATCATGTAGGAGATGGCAGGATGGTTGGCAGGCACTTCGGGGAAAATCTTGATGAATACCGGGCTCAGGAAGCGGGCGAGTTTTTCTGAAGCGCCTGAATCAATTAATAGTTGGAGAATGCCACAAAAAAAGGATAAGTAAGCTATCAGGGGCAAGAGCAAATCGAATATGGTGTTTTTGCAGGTAGGTAATATGCCATCAGCAGCCTGCTTGCCTGTAGTGATTTTTACTACATTTTGATCAACTGTATAGATAGTATCCTTTTGTGGTTTGATACCATGAACTATATATTTCTTGTCTTTAGCAATATGAATGCTATCCAATAAATAAGGAGGCAAGGTTGAGGCAAAACATTCTTTGATGATAATGGGGTCATCTTTCTTGCCATTCACCATACTGTCTATAGAATAGGAATAGCCGAACATCAAGCTTGCCAATATGTAGACAACGGATGAGAGAATGATGATTAACCAGAATCTGCTTAGAACCATTTAACAAATATATTCCAATCGTGGAATAATACCTTGCGAAATCAGGTTGTTCCGAGTTTTCTTTTTAGTTCGGCTAGCTCATTAAGCATCTCCTGAACTGTTTTTTCAGCCGCCAAACGTGCTTTTTGTTCAAAATCCAGTTTTTCCTGTAGTTCTTTTGTGGTTGCCAGATAAACCCTGTAAGCCTCGTTTTCTGTTTCAATCATTCTTCTCTTAATGGGGTCAAGACCTGCATAATGCAGTGCATCTGCAATCAACTTCATATCTTCATCTACTATAGGATAGGGATATTCCTTTAGCATGCCTGTATCATCGATATAATATTTTTGCTCAAAAAAACTTAGCACCTGTTCCAGGCTGGTTTGTATTTTACCATCTATTCTTGGAATCTGTACGATATAGCTATCATGGGTTAATTTCTCTATAAACTCATTTTTTTGAGTAATCACCTGATGATTTATCTGGTTAATATATTGGCGGCTTACTTTTACTGCAGGAGTGTCAATTTCAGGCAATTTAAAACCAAGGAGGTAGATAGTAACAATAGGTAAGATTGATGTAGTTGTTAGTCCGTCAATAATCACTTCATCCTCCTTCATATAATGCTTACCCAGGTAATTCCTGAACCTCATTATATCAGTGATGTTTCTTGCTTTTTGAATTTCGATTAGTACTTTTTTGTATTCCCCTGTAGCCAACTTTATTGTAGCTACATAATCGAGCCTAAAAATAGCAAAGGAAGCAGCCATAATTGAGTTGCCCTCCTTATCATATACCAATTCCTGTGGCTTCACCTCCACTTCGGTAACGGTTTCTTCTAATAATGTCTGAATGAAAAACCGGGCAATCCGGTTATCAGCCATTAGCCATTTAAATACAGTATCTGAAAGTGGATTTGCAATTACCATAACTTGAAAGAATTGTCCGGCATCAAAAATAATAATAATCATTCTCTCTATAGCCATAAATATAGAAACATACTTTAGGAACGTTGTCATAATAAATCCACGTTATGCTCGTTCTTATTCGCTTTTTCTGCGTTACAAAAGTCTTTAAATATTAACATATTCGCAGATTTTGCGCCTTGAAAAAACAAATAATTACTTCGCCTAACTTGTGGAAGTTATTTTGACAATGTTCCTTATTAACTTTTTTTAAGCATAATTTTATCAATCCAAACAGACAAGTCTTTCGTTAGTAATAGCAAACAACAATTTTTATGAAAAACAGAATCATCATTTTTTGCCTGATTATTATTTTCGGAGGCAGTGCGTGTACAAATGCACAGGTTCAGGATGAAACCAAAAATCCGTATTACAAACCAACTGAAACAGCAAAGCTGAAGGTGGCAGATGCCGAGTGGAAGAAAATACTGGCGCCACAGGTTTATGAGATTATGCGTGAAAAGGGAACTGAGAGGTCAAATACAGGTCCTTTTGTGCATAACGTAAGAAAGGGTAAATACAATTGTGCTGCTTGTGGTAATCCATTATTTAGTTCCATTACAAAATTTGATAGCCACACTGGCTGGCCTAGTTTTTACCAGGCACTAAATAAAAGTAGTGTGTCAGTTGCCAAAGATGATTCTTATGGCATGCAAAGGGATGAGGTGGTTTGTTCCCGCTGTGGTGGCCATTTAGGTCATGTTTTTGATGATGGGCCGGAGCCTACTCATCTCAGGTATTGCATGAATGGATATGCACTGATGTTTGAAGTGGAAAAGTGATTTTTAAGTAGAAAGTAGAGAGTAGAAAGTAGAAAGATGTTTCTTATAAGTAGATGGTAGTTAGTAGATGGTAGTTAGTCGTTTCCTTGTTGTGCATAGTAGTAAGTACTTAGGTGATAGTTGTAATAGTCAATAGTAAAAGCAATACTGTAATTTCGCTACTTATAAAGGCAATAAAACATGACTAAAAAAGAGCGGTACAAGCAGGTTATTGAATGGTTTCAGAAAAATATGCCTAATGCTGAGACTGAATTAAGATATACTAATCCGTATGAATTGCTGGTAGCCGTGATTCTATCTGCGCAATGCACTGATAAAAGGGTGAATATTGTTACCCCGCCTCTTTTCGAACGTTTCCCAGATGCACAAAGCCTGGCTAAAGCTGAATTTGAAGATGTGGAGCCGTTGGTTAGGAGTGTTACTTTTGCCAATAATAAATCACGGCACCTGCTGGGAATGGCCCGCATGCTCATAGAAAAATTTAATGGGGAGGTACCTGATACTATTGAGGAGCTGGTTCAATTGCCAGGGGTAGGCCGCAAAACTGCCAATGTTATCGTATCGGTAGTTTTCCAGAAACCAGGGATGGCTGTTGATACCCATGTATTTAGGGTGTCAGCGAGATTGGGACTTACCAAAGACGCCAAAACACCTTTGCAGACTGAGGAACAACTGGTTGCCAATATCCCCAAAGGATTATTAGCAATTGCCCACCACTGGCTTATTCTACATGGCAGATATGTATGTGTGGCAAGAAACCCAAGATGTAAGGAATGTGGACTGAAAGACCTTTGCAAATACTACCAAACGGACATGAAGCACATTCATGCGGATATAAAAACAGAATAGGTGTTCAGTTATGCTGAACACCTATTTATAAATAAACTTCATCTAAATTAGTTGCTGGTACCAGAACTTTTAGCCCACGTTGGCTTGTAAGTTTGCTGGTATTGTTGGCCATTCTGGTGCTTGTACACATTATCACCATAATAAGTTACGGCAGTCTCTAGCTGAGGTACATCAAGATATCCCTTTAGTGGCACAGGGTTTTGGAAATTCTCCATCATTATAACTGCGGTAGGATACATCATTTCACCTTTTATCAATTCCACTGCAAGGGTATTAGCTTTGTATTGCTCTTCGAACTTATATTCTTTGCCCTGAAAAACAATTACATCCTTACGCTCAGCATTGAACTTAACGCAATAAAAATTGGCGTTCATATAGTTGATAACAGCTGGGTTGCTAAATGTGCTTGCGTCCATTTTTTTACACCAGCCACACCAGTCGGTATACATGTCGATATAAACCTTTTTGGGTTCCTGCTGCATTTTAGCTTGTAGCTCATTGAAGTCGGTAATCCAGTGGATTTCCTTCTTTGGTTTTTCAGCCTCTGGAGTTGCTGCGGCAGCGGATGGTTTTGCAGTAGATTTTTTTGTTGTCTTGCTGTTCTGTGCCATCACAGAATTTCCAGCAAGTAGGATTGTCAATAGAACGATGGTAACTTTTTTCATTTTTCTAATAGTTTTCAGATTGTATAAAATTTACTTTTTGAAACGATTGGCTGAAGATTAATGACCTGGAGGAGGTGTATTATCAGCGGCAATGCCCTTATCCCATTTAGATTTAAATTCCTTTTGGTAATTATCAAAGGTCATGTGCTTATAATTGTTGTCCCCAAAAAAGGTCAGGAACATTTCAATTTGCTTTACATCAAAATAACCAGGAACTGGGGTAGGGTTTGAAAAATTCTCCAACATAAACACGCTGGTAGGGAAACCCATTTTACCCTGTAGCAATTCTACTGCTAATGTATTGGCCTTGTATTGGGGCTCGAAATGATATTCCTTGCCATTGAAATTAATATTATCCTTGCGCTCTGCATCCAATCTTACAGGGTAGAAATTAGTGTTCATGTACTTGATAACATTAGGATCACTAAATGTGGTAGCATCCATTTTTTTGCACCAGCCACACCAGTCGGTGTATACGTCCATATATACCTTACGTGGTTCTTTCTTCATTTTTGCCTGAAGCTCATCCATATTGGTAATCCAGTGGATTTCCTTGTTATTGGTTTCAGATTTAGCCGGACTACCTTTGGTAACAGCCTTAGCAGGAGCTTTTTTAACTGCTTTTTTCTCCTGTGCAGGTAGCACAGGACACAGGTAAACAACAGCCAACACGACAAACAACAATCGCTTCATACAAAAAATTTGGAACGAATTTACAAATATTCCATGTAGTTTTGTCGGATTGCGAAATAATTTTATGATAAAAATAGCAATTGCGGTTACGGGTGCGAGTGGGTCAATTTATGCTAAAGTATTGCTTGAACAGTTACAGAGACTGGAATCGCAAATAGGTGAAGTAAGTATAGTATGGAGCGATAATGCCCATACCGTATGGCAACATGAGCTAGGCAATAAAGATTATGAGCAAATCCCATTTAAGGTTTGGGGTAAGAACGATTTTTTTGCGCCTTTTGCATCAGGTAGTTCCAGCTATAGTGCACTGATAATTTGCCCGTGTAGTATGGGTACGTTGGGAAGGATAGCTGGAGGAATAAGCAATGACCTGGTGAGCCGTGCTGCTGATGTAATGCTGAAGGAGCGTCGTAAACTAATATGTGTGGTTCGTGAGACACCCTATAATCTCATTCACCTGCGCAATATGACTGCCATAACTGAGGCTGGAGGCATTATTTGCCCTGCAACCCCATCATTTTATAGCAATCCAAAAACATTAGATGATGTTGCTTATACTGTAATACATAGGGTGCTGCAATTGGCAGGACTTAATGCTGAGGGGTATAGGTGGGGGGAATAAATTTCGCATCAATATTATAAATGTACCCTCCTCCCAGAGTAGGTTTTATTATTTCATACTTCCTAAGGAATGAAGATTAAATAAAGTCCACCATTTGACTTGTTCTTTTCCTTTTCTGCTGCGTTTCAAAAGTCTTATAATAGGTCGCTATTCGCAGATTTTGTGCCTTGCATAAAAGAAAAATAACTGCACCACATGGCAGACTTTATTTAATCAACATTCCTAAGTAATATTGGGTAATTATAATTGCTATGGAATATTCAAAATCATTTGACCGACTTAGAACAATACTGGATGAACTAAGGGTAGAATGCCCATGGGACAAAAAGCAAACAATTCATTCCCTTCAGCCCCAAACACTGGAAGAGGTTTATGAATTATCTGAAACCATTACTAATGAGGACTGGAAAGGCCTTAAAGAAGAACTTGGTGATTTGCTCTTGCATATAGTGTTTTATAGTAAGATAGGTGCAGAACAGGGCAAATTTGATATTGGAGATGTGATAGAAGGGGTTTGCAATAAGCTCATCAACCGGCACCCACATATTTATGGTAATGTGAAGGTGGATAATGAAACTGAGGTTAAGGCCAATTGGGAAAAAATAAAGCAACAGGAGGGTAAGAAATCAATTCTTAGTGGTGTACCCAAAGCAATGCCAGCCCTGGTAAAGGCACTTCGCCTGCAGGAAAAAACCAAGCAGGTAGGTTTTGAATGGGAAAATGTGGGCCAGGTACAGGATAAGGTGAATGAGGAAGTTGCGGAACTTTATGAAGCTGTAGAAAATGGTAATCAAAAGGATATTGAGGAAGAATTTGGTGATGTGTTTTTTGCTTTGATTAACTATGCCCGGTTTGTGAAGGTAGACCCTGAAAGAGCATTGGAACTAACCAATAAGAAATTCATCAGGAGGTTCCAGCTAGTGGAAAGTATGGCTGAGGAGCAAGGGAAATCACTGCATGATATGACTTTGTGGGAAATGGACGAATTGTGGAACAAGGTGAAAGCCACGGAAATAAAATAACATGTTCAGACGGCATCCATATTGGGGTTGGCTTTTGCTCAGTGCACTTTTTTGGAGTATTACATTTTACTACTTCAGAATGCATAGGCAAGCCTTATTGCCCGATAGGATGGCTAAAGATGTAAATGCCAATTTACAAAACCAATACGACCAGTTTGAGGGATTTATAACTCATGATGACCTGATAAGGCGAATCTTTAGTGATTCACTATCTGAAGGCGAATTTGATCAAATAAAGAAATACCCCTTTTATATCTATGCATATTCTGATGACTCTCTCAAATTCTGGAATACCAATGCAGTAATTAGTAAAAGCAATGACTCCTGCTTCGATAAGCCCATAGTAAGCAATAATGAGAAAGGTGTCTTTATTAAAAAGTGTATCAGACTAAATAGTCAGGGAGGGAATAAAAATATAGTAGTTCTATTTCCTGTCCTTATTAGGTATCCATTGGAGAATGAATACCTAAAGAGTCACTTTATTGCATCGGAATATATACCTGTACAAACGGGGATAGTGCTAGCCGATAAATATAAATCCGGCGATTTTGCTGTTAGTCTTGATGGGGATAGCCCGGTATTTTTCCTCCATTTCAACCAGCAGGATATACAGAAGTGGGTTCCTGACCTATTTTTCTTTATTGTTTTTATTTTATCATTAATGGCCAGCATATCATGGCTCCAATTAATGACCATACACCATACTAAGCGTCATTCGCCGCTTGCCGGGTTTATAATAATGCTGGAAATAATTTTTATCCTTCGATGGCTATTGTATGCCTATGGCCTGCCTTTCAATTTAGATACTTTGCCTTTCTTTTCGCCCACCCTTTATGCATCCAATATTTACCTGTCCTCCTTTGGCGACTTGTGCATCAATACCTTATGTGTACTATGGATTATTGTTTTTATTACCCGGCATACACCTTATAAAAACTATTTCGACAACGTACAAAACAAGTATGTGCGAGCACTTGTAGCACTTATACTGGTAGTGGGGTTAGTGGCGTATGTATTCTTATTTGTAAATGTTATCCGCAGGCTTGTAATTGATTCTAATATTTCATTTGATGTAAGCCATTTTTACTCAATAAGTATATATACTATCCTGGGATTGTTAGTGGTAGGAACCATTACAGGGATGTCGTGCCTTATCATTTACATATATAATATACAGTTCAGGGCTTTGATTAAGAGCGAATTATTAAAGCTATCGCTCATTGCTTTTACAGGATTATGTTTCATATACTTTTCGCACAATATCAATGAAGGATTTTATTGGTTGCTGACGGGATGGTTGCTATTGTTTATCATCATACTAGACATTAGGAACTTCACCCTGGTATCAGACCTTCTGGAACCACATATGATATTCTGGGCGGTTTTTATATGCACTTTTAGTACTATTTTACTCCAATACTTTACCAAAACAAAGGAACAAGAAAGGCGTAAAGCTTTTGCGTACCAAAAATTCGCACAGGATAGAGAATATTTCATGGAGTCTTCTTTTGACAGGATTGTGGTCAATATTGAACGTGACGCCGAATTGAGGGGCTATTTAAAGGAACCTGATCCTAAAGATAGAAAGGACCTAAACCAAAGATTAGAAGAAATATACCTCCCATCACTTGGGAAGAAATACAGGACAATCCCATATCTATTCGACCAAAATAAAAAAGGACTCTATAATTCAGACTCGGTTTCCTATGATATTTTAGACAGGGAGAAGTATGAATCAGCAGTAACAAGTGATAAACATTTATTTTATAAGGAGTCGATTTTAGACAGGCATTATTACCTGGCGAATATCCCTGTTTATGATGACAGTGCTAATAGTAAGCTACTGGGTTATGTATTTTTATATATTGATTTCAAAAAACAGGAAGGAGAAAAAACAGTAAACCTGGAATTATTACAACCAGTTTCGACAGCTGATAATACAGTTTATAAAGATTATGCTTATGCGGTTTATATCAACGATAAACTCATCAACCAAAGTAATGATGCCTTCCCATTTACTACCTATCTCAAAAATGACACTCTTAAAGCAGGTGAATATGCCTTCTACAAGATTAATGGTGTTTCAGAACTTTATTACAAACAGGAAAACAAGAAAACTATTGTAGTTGTGCATCTGCATAGTGACACTATAGAAGTAATTACCTTGTTTTCCTACATTTTCGGGATGCAGGTATTTCTTGCGGTAATCATCTTATTGTACCAATTGTATATTTCCTATTTTACAATGGGGTTGGCGGAGGGTAAGTTCCAGGGATTAACACTGCGCAAGAGGGTGCACTTTTCCATGTTGGCGGTTATTATGTTGTCATTTATCATTATTGGTACAGTAACTATTATATTTTTCACCAGCCAATACCGTGGTTCTAATGAGAATAAGCTCAAAACAACCATGCAACTGGCCAAACATGCCATTCAGGATTATCTGAAGCAGGAGAATGGCTATGATTCAAATAATATATTTGATTCGGTATGCAAGACTGCAAAGTTTGGTGAATATCTGGCTAATTTGGGTATTAGCCAAAGTATTGATATTAATATATTTAATGGCCATGCAGACCTTTTAAGCGCATCACGTGATGAAATATACACCAAGGGGCTGCTATCAAAGAAAATGAGGCCCGATGCATTTTATGAGCTCAATACCTCAGGAAAATCAATAGATATACAGGTGGAAAAAGTTGCAGGGCTATCTTATTTGTCGGCATATGAGCCATTGAGAGATGAATATGGATACACGCTCGGGTACATAAATATTCCATTTTTCTCCTCTGAAAAAGACCTGAATTTCCAGTTATCAAATATTGTTGTGACCTTGATTAACCTATATGCTTTCATATTCCTATTATCGAGTATGATCACCATATTTATCACCAGGTGGATAACCAGCACCTTCAATATGATCAGTAAGCAGTTTGCAATGCTGAACCTGCAAAGGAATGAGCGTATTAAATGGCCTTACGATGATGAAATAGGTGTGCTTGTAGAGGAATACAATAAAATGGTGAATAAAGTGGAAGAAAATGCGGCTATGCTTGCACAGAGTGAAAGAGAAAGGGCGTGGCGGGAGATGGCCAGACAAGTGGCTCATGAGATTAAGAATCCACTCACACCAATGAAGCTTAATATCCAGTTTCTGCAACAGGCAATGAGGAATGATAAGCCTAATATAAAAGAGATAACAGATAAGGTAGCCAATTCAATAGTAGAGCAAATCAATAACCTATCGTATATAGCATCAGAATTTTCGAATTTCGCTACTATGCCTGTGGCTAAGCAGGAGGATATTGGGCTTGTGGATTTGTTGAATAAGGCAGCTGAATTGTATCTAAACGAGGCAAAAATAAAGGTAACTATACATACACCTGAACAGGAGTTATTTGTTTTATCAGACCATAGCCAGTTATTGAGGGTATTTACTAATCTATTGGAAAATGCCCAACAGGCTATTCCTGAGGACAGACATGGGGCTATAGAGGTAGTATTAATAGAAGAGGGAGGGAATGCTATAATTTCAGTAAGGGATAATGGTAAGGGGATTCCTGCTGATATTGCGGAAAATATATTCCAGCCTTACTTTACAACTAAATCATCGGGAACTGGGTTAGGATTGGCAATGACACGCAAAATTATTGAATTCTGGAAGGGGCAAATATGGTTCGAAACGGTGGAAGATGAAGGAACAACCTTTTTTATAAGGTTACCATTAATTAAAGAGTGATTTGGAGGATGTAAATATTGGAGTAATGGGAAAGGTTGAGCATAGATTTTGGTATAAGATAAAAACTAAGCTTTCACAACCACTGGCCTTGCTAACAAGAAAGTCTCGGCACCAAGCATCAAAAGTGCAAGAAATATACAGACCTTCCAAAGGGGAAAGCTCTCAGCATCTTTATTGGTAATGCTTCCGGTATCAGTAATAGCCAGCCATTTAATATTATCGCCTTTCCATTCCTTTTTCAGGCCACTGATATCCCTAAACTGTAAGATAGATTCGTTCTTATCCTGATTAAGTGCTATTGTGGTTGTATCCAGCCCGTTGGTAGCTGATAGATTATAGAAGCCCGGTTGCTGCACGCTTTGGTCAATAAACACATCTAGACCCGCACCATTCGGCCTTTGTGGTGGAATGATGTCCAGGTTCATAGAGAACAGATGGATGGTACTACGTTCTGAAAGATTAGCCGAACTTAAATAAACCGGTTGCTGGGCACCTGAGGTTAAGGCAAACACACTACTACTGCCACTTTCCACTGCCATCTCATACAAGAATGGCGTGAAGAAATAACTGCCGGGAAAATTACCCGATTGCAGGTCGGCACTGGTGGCGCAAATATAGAATTGCCCCTTAGATGGCGAATACCTAGCCAGTAATGGGTCGCCGTTCCTGAAGCTGAGTACCGACTGCCTGTTGGCACTTAGGCCCGCATTAATTACATAGTGCCAGTTAGCCACAGGTAGCTGCACATTATCGGGTATTTTTTCAAACATATCCCTTACCAGGTTACTACCTTGCTGTAGGGAACTTGCAGTCTGCACTGCTGAGTCAACAGAGAAGATAGATATTTCACCTACCAGTTTCAACCCATCATTCAGCATCTGGTAGTTGGCTGTTTTACCGGGAAACAGGCATACAGTTTGTCCGTTTTGTAGTGCCTGGTTCAGAGTTTTTCCAAGGGCTTCATCAATGCGTGTTAAGCCATTGAGGATGATAAGATTATATTCTTTCCAGTCCTTAGGGGCATTGGCCACCTCTGTCTGATTAAGCCTGAACCCATTATAAGCCCTGAAAGCCGCCAGTATATACGGATTAGGCTGCGCCTCATTAATAACCAGTAACGACAGATTTGGCGAGCTACGAGCTGTTATCCTGAAGGTATCGTCGAAGCGCATTACGGCATCATTTACCGTAAGCTCTATTTTCTGCCAGTTAGCATCATTCACCTGAAAACTTAAGGTGTCAATACTTTCATTCTTATCAGAGAAATTGAGCGATGCCGCACTTTTCACCTGACCATTTACCGATAGGTTCAGCACAGGGTTATCCTTCCCTTGTTTCCCTTCGGCACGTGTGTGCACTACCAGGTAATTGTTTTTACCTGTTTGCAGCACTGGTGTGGTAAGCCAGGCGGTATCTATATACAAATCAGCAGCTTCCTCCGATTGTACAGGTAAGCTATAAAAATCAATATTTTTTAGCAAGGTATTGTCAGGCAAACCGGGAAATGAACTTTGCTGGAAATCGCTATAATAATAGAGGTCAGCCTTTCCATTACCCTCATTTTGCAGTATGCTTTGTGCCATTGATAGCACCTGATTCACTGTTTTGGTCGTAGGGCTTACATCCACATCATTTATCTCACTGATAATCTTTGCAGCAGGTTCGGTATGATAATTGGTTGGCCTATCATTGGTCAACAGGATATATTTGGTGCCAGGTGCCGACTTTTGCAATTGCCTTCGGGCCGCATCTTTGGCAATATCCAACATGTTGCGGGCTCCCTTTTTCGCCGACATGCTATAGGAATTGTCCAGGTAGATGATTTGTAATTTATTGCCCTCTGTTTTCTGCGCATTCTTAACAAAAAATGGCTGGGCAAATGCCAATATCAGACTTATGAGAAATAATAACCTCGTAGCCAACAACCACTTATACCTTACCTGCGATTGTTTGCGGCTATTGAGCTGTATATTCTTCAGGAATCGTGTATGCGGAAACAGCACAGTCTTGTACTTGCGTAGGTTGAACAGGTGAATCAGCACTGGTATAGCCAGTGATAATCCTGCAAGTAGAAAAAGAGGGTATATGAAGTTCACTATTCTAAGTCAAAAGTTTTAATTAGTATAAAGTAAAAAGTAGAAAGTATAAAGACGATTCTTTGTAACACGTAAGTACAAAAATGATTCGTAATTAATTTTCTAAAATCCTAGCTCTGGTATTTATTAATAAATTCCAAACAATTTACAACTGCGGGTATTGTTCCCGATTGCAATAATTGGCAATCTATAACAAATAAACTATTGAAAAGACTTTGTTGTAAAAATAGGGTATTTGGGTAAAGACAAAAGTTAAAAAGGAGAATAATAATGACTAAAGGAGAAAAATTGGAATAGAATTATTTCACTTTTATCTTGGCTTTTTTAGCGAAATTAGTGAGTGACCTTTTCATGGCGGCATTGGTGGCTATTTCATTGTTCAACTCGGCGTTCATGATCTTCATCCGGTCTGTAATGATATCAATATTGGTGAATTCATTATAAGACTCATAGATGGTGTATTGCTCAGATACAATATCGGCCTGTCGTTGTAGAAATACCTGCTCACTATCTAAAAGGCTCTCAGATATGGCATTGACCTTGAGGTTGCCTATAGCTGACCTGCTACGGCTAATGAACATACCCAACTCTATGCGATAGGGCATTAAGGCCGAATAGTTTTTGGTTTTAATGGCTATGTCCAGCAAGTGGTGCCACTCACGGGTTTGTTTATCAAGTGTATCATTGATGCCGGCTATCTGCTTATAGGTCTGTAGCTTTTCCCTGCTCGTATAGATATTGCAGGATGCAAACAGCACAATTGCTACTAACAGAACCGGGAAGTATTTGCTCATCCTATTTTTTGTGGCTAAATTACAATAAACGTTTGATTATTGTAAAAGAGGTTTGTTTATATGTGTTTCAATTTTCTTTATGATACACTGCCAGGTGGCAAAATTGAAATTTTTATGGTCTGGTAGAGCAGTTTTCCTGAATTAAAAGCACCAAGGCCAAGAATAGATGCTGCCTTACCCTGATTGATGGCTATTTCGAGGTAGCCTGTATCATTGAATCTGCATAGGGCTTCATTTTCCCCCACATCATTATAATTATTACTTATCACAGTCAATTCATGCGACCTCGTAACCCTGATTCTAAATGGATTAGAGCCTATAATTTCCTCAAATTGCGCTTTGGTAATATCAAGTACCACATTTTCAAACTGGTCTATATAAAGGATATTGCATTCCACCCCATCATGCAATAACTTGGGTTGCATAAACCGGAGCTCGGTTTTTAATTCACATGGTTGATAAAGGATTTCAGATTCACCTGAGGCTATTGCCCTGGCTATTTTGGCTGCATTTTGTGGCCACTCATTAAACGAGTATGGTTTCTTAAATTCATAGCACAGGCGGGCGTCACTTATTTCCTCCCCAAATATAAGTGGTAATATGCCATTGTCTGGTGCAATGAAATACTGGTTTTGATATTTGAATAGCAGCATACTGGGGGCCACACCCGCAAATACATCTACCAAGATAATGTGTATGGTTTCATCCGGGAAATGCTTGTAAGCGGATAGTAATAAATATGCTGCCTGTTGGAGGTTGAATTGGGGTACACTGTGTGATATATCTACAATCTGTACCTGTGGTAGGGTATCAGAAAGTATTGCCTTAACTATGGTTACTTCAGCATCATGTGAACCGAGGTCGGACAATAAGGTAATAATCATAGTCGCAAAATTTGGTAAATGTTTTGTGTTGATGATGCACCGCCTTCAAAAGTATCAAAAAATCAACCGAAATTGTGTTTTATATGATGGCTAGCCCTGTAAGGGCAGAATCTCCGAGCGATGGGCATCGCCCATCGAAACGAAAGGGCAACAAAACCATTTGCACAATTCGCAATTCCTTACACTAATGTGATTGAAGTATAGGGGGATGTTTCCTTTAGAAATTTTGATACCAATTTCATCGGCAAAAAACCACCATAATCCCTTAAAAATAGTAAATGCCCACAATTTGCAGGCATTTACGTTCAATTATCTATTAATAAGAGGTGGTTTATTATGCCAGAGTCCTCTTAACTTCTACTTCTTCAAATCCTTCGATGATATCACCTATGCGCACATCGTTGTAGTTCTTAATACCCAAACCACATTCGTAACCAGCGTTCACATCCTTCACATCATCTTTATGACGTTTCAATGAAGCCAATTCACCAGTATAGATTACGATACCATCACGTATCAGGTTCAGCTTGGTTTGGCGGGTCATCTTACCATCCAATACATAACATCCTGCAATAGTACCTACGCCCGTAATCTTGAAGATATTTCTAACCTCGATATTACATACTGTCTTCTTCTCAACCTTAGGTTCAAGCAAACCTTCCATTGCGCTCTTGATTTCATCAATAGCATCGTAGATGATGGAGTAAGTACGGATTTCGATATTTTCCTGCTCGGCAAGTCTGCCAGCCTGGCTAGATGGCCTAACCTGGAAGCCAATGATGATGGCATCTGATGCAGTTGCCAACAATACATCACTCTCAGTAATCTGACCAACACCCTTATGTACCACATTGATAGCCACCTCTTCAGTTGACAGCTTCTGTAATGAGTCACTAAGAGCCTCAACAGAACCATCAAAGTCACCCTTGATGATAACGCCTAATTCCTTAAAGTTACCCAATGCCAAACGACGACCAATTTCATCAAGTGTAATGTGCTTACGAGCCCTGATACCCTGCTCACGCATGATCTGTGCACGGTGGTTAGCCAATTCCTTAGCCTCATCTTCATTGTCAAATACCCTGAATTTCTCACCAGCCTGAGGTGCTCCGTTCAGACCCAATACCTGTACCGGCGTAGATGGTCCTGCTTTCTTCACCCTTTGGCCACGCTCATTAAACATGGCTTTGATTTTACCATAGTGCTGTCCGCAGGCAATCATGTCGCCCTGGTTCAATGTACCGTTCTGTACCAGAATAGTAGATTGGTACCCACGGCCCTTATCGAGCGATGCTTCAATTACACTACCTGCTGCATTACGGTCTGGATTAGCTTTCAGTTCGAGTAACTCAGCCTCAAGGCCAATTTTCTCAAGCAGCAAGTCAATATTCAAGCCCTTCTTGGCTGATATTTCCTGGCTCTGGAATTTACCACCCCAGTCTTCCACAAGGATATTCATATTGGCCAGTTGTTCCTTGATTTTCTCAGGGTTAGCACCAGGCTTATCTATTTTATTGATTGCAAAAATCATTGGCAGATTTGCAGCCTGGGCATGCGAAATCGCTTCTTTTGTTTGCGGCATTATGGCATCGTCAGCGGCTACTACAATAACAGCTACGTCGGCAACCTTGGCACCACGGGCACGCATTGCCGTAAAGGCTTCGTGACCCGGTGTATCTAAGAAGGTTATCTTCTTACCGGTAGAAGTGGTTACCTGGTATGCACCAATGTGCTGTGTGATACCACCTGCTTCACCTGCCACAACGTTTGCACTACGTACATAGTCGAGCAATGAGGTTTTACCATGGTCAACGTGACCCATGATGGTAACAATTGGAGCCCTTGGCAGCAGATCCTCTTCTGCATCATCCTCGTCAATTATTTCTTCAGCTTCCTGTTCAAGGTTGATGAATTCTACATCGTAACTAAATTCACTGGCTACCAGTTCGATAACTTCAGCATCAAGGCGCTGGTTGATAG
>CANGSR010000034.1 GCA_947456055.1 Chitinophagaceae bacterium | reverse complement strand
TGAAGATTGCTCTAAAGACAATACCAGGGCAATATGTCAGGATTATGAACGTAGATACCCTGATATATTGAGGGTGATTTGTACTAAAGAAAACAGCCTGCGGCAGAATTCAGAGAACTTATGGAAAGCCACACACGAATCTGGGGCAAAATACCTTGCACTAATAGAAGGTGATGACTATTGGACTGACCCTAATAAACTACAAAAGCAAGTAGATTTCCTGGAGGCTAACCCTGATTTTTCATTCACTTTCACAGCTATTGATGTTATAGATGAAACCGGAGGAAAACAGGTAAACAAAAAGCATAACTACAAATTTGAGAATGACGTACTTACTATTGAAGATTTTATACTTGCTTATGTAGCATTGGCTCACTGGGCAACCATTGTGATGCGCAATATTATGCCCCACCCTATGCCCGAATTTTACTACAGGGCTTTTAGTGGTGACGTTTTTACAACCATTATACTTGCAGATAAGGGTAAAGTAAAATATTTCCCAGAGGTAAGTGCCATATACCGCAACCATGTCGGTGGATGGACAAAATCTAAAAATACCCTTATAAATGCTAATGATAAATTGATGGAACTGTATAGGAACCTGGATGAATATTTTGGGTATAAATATCACAATTTATTTAGGCAAAGGTTTCTAGCCAGTGCAAAAGTGCAATTAATATTTGGGGCTAAAGATTTAAAGGGCATAGCACGGTTAAAACACTATTTCAAGATTTTCCCTGATTACCTTAAGTATTCAGACAAGGTTAACCTAAAGGAAATTATTTACTACCACGCAGTTCTGTTTGCTCCATTTTTTTTGAGATTCTTCAAAAAACAAGCAGAGGAATAAGGCATTAAACGCTTGCCTTAAATAGTAATTATTGGCTATTACCCTGTGATAGGCGAAACACGAATAGTTCAACCAAAATTCGCTTCAATCACACCTTTGTCTCATGTAGCTTCGTTTTCACCAACACACTTACCCTGTACATCAGCAATACACTGAGCATAGAAATTGCCACCATAATATAGCCCACCGTATCATAATGCTCTAATGGGCTTGTTTTATCAGGTTGCTTTATGATGAGGCCGGCAAAGGCAGCGGCAGCCCCTCCCGATATTTGCTGTAAGGAATAGTTGATACTCATAAATGCGCCCCTGTCGTGCATATCGGGGATAGCTGTTGTGAGAGCCCCTGCTGGTACAGCACGGCTTAGAATGCCCATCATCATCATTACATTGAATATCATTACAAACCATAGGGGAGACTCTGATAGGTGCGTATACCAAATAACAACTATTATCATCCAAATAGAAGCCAAAGCAAACAAACTAAATTTATCAACCTTATCAGAGAGACGACCTATTATGGGCATTATACATAACGATGCGCATCCTGAAACCATGAAAAGGAATGGCAACTGATCCTGCGAAATCTTTAAATTATTAACAGCAAAGGCACTCCCAAAGGGCATCATCATATACCCTCCTATTGACAATAACATAGTAGCCAGGAAACCTATGCGGTAATTTTTTTTTGAGAACGTATTTAAAATGTGTTTAAACGCAGACCGCTGTATTTGATTAGCCAAATGCATGGTAACCGGTTTGAGCCTGAAAAATATTAAAATTAAAACGATAGCAGCCAATATCACCACAAATAAAAATGGCACTCTCCAACCCCACAAGTTGGCCAGATAAAGGCTAAAGGGTATACCTAACACCTGACTTGCACCAAAACCCATTTGCACAAAACCCATTACCCTGCCACGGTGGTGGATATCGAACAAGTCTGCAATAATGGCCATTGAAATAGAACCGATTACCCCACCGAAAATACCGGTAACTATACGGGCAGCAAGCAGCATTGGGTAAGATGGGGCTATACTACATAAGAACGTACCCACTATAAAACCAGTATAGAAAAACAGAAGTAGTTTTTTACGATCGAACCTATCGGCATAACCTGCGGTCAATAAACCTGAAATTCCGGCACTAAATGCATAACCTGATACTGCAATGCCAAATTGAGCAGGGGTCAGTGTCATAGACTTCATAATCATGGCACCCAATGGAGACATGACCATAAAATCAAGTATTACAGAAAACTGGGTAATCGCCAATATGAATATGACAAACTTCTGGTAGGAGGTAAAGGGGATTTTTGTTGTATCCTTTTTCATGGCATCAGTGATTTTATGGTCTATGTATTATTCAGATGCAAAATAAAGATATTATGGTCTTTTGAGAGATTATTTTTATATGGTCAAGATCGTTGCTTAATAATAAAAAGGAGCAAATGGCGTCTATAGGTGGATACCACCCCAAAAGAAAAGTGGTAAAACGCCCACCGCAGCTTGCGCCACAGATAAACATTTTACCACCTGATATTATTAAAGAACTTATGCTAATTTTTCTACCTGGCTGTAGTTCAATTCTACCGGTGTTGCACGGCCGAAAATCTTTACCACTACTTTCAGTTTCTTCTTTTCCTGATTAATTTCTTCAACAGAACCATTAAAGTCGTTAAACGGACCATCAATGATTTTCACTGTTTCGCCTACAATGTATGGTTCAGCATAAGTGATACCTGCTTCGCTTACCTCATCCATTTTACCGAACATCTTGTTCACTTCAGACTTACGGAGTGAAGTAGGGTTTTCTTTACCCAGAAAGTGGATTACACCAGTTACATTCTTTACTGTATGAACTATATCATCGGTCAATTTACCGTCAATAGCTTCAAGCATGATATAGCCAGGGTAAAGTGTTTTTTCACGCAATACCTTTTTGCCATTGGTTACTTTGAAAACCTTTTCTATAGGGCATAAAATCTGTACAACCGAATTAGTCCAGTTATTGATTTTCACCTCTTTGTCCAGGTATTCCTTCACCTTTCTTTCCTTGCCACTTACCACACGAATCACATACCACTTGGTTTCCTTTTCCTGAACAGGCTTTGCATCTGACACTAATGCACTTTCACTCATTGTTTCCATCTTTATTTGCCCAGGATTTTATAAACAAGTTCAAGAGTATTTTTCGAAACGAAATCCATCCCGAAAACCACTGCGGTAACCATGCCCAGTGCAATAAGTACTATAATAGTTGTTTGTTGCAGGTCTTCCCATGTAGGCCAACTTACCTTATGTATCAGCTCATCATAAGCCTCCTGTACATAATTACCAAATTTGCTCATATACTTATTATTTGGGTTATCTTAAAAATAGGTAGGGTAAATAAATACCAGCTACCTATTAAACAAATAACCTGTTTATTAATTAAATAGTACCTAAAAATTGCACGGGCACGCGGATTCGAACCACGATCGAAGGTTTTGGAGACCTCTATTCTGCCGTTGAACTATGCCCGTATTTTTTTACGTGAAGTGTTCAAAAATCAAAAAGTCAAAAGCTTAACCCTTTTGACTTTTTAACCGGATGACAAAGGTAGGTAATAAATTCAAACCATCAACATTTTTTACAAAATTTATACATAGTTAACCTAAATCTAAACAATGTGTGGCCTGCCAATAGGATATGTCTAAAGTATAGCAACAAAGCACCCCTAAATGATACCTCTATAAATGCAAAGTCTAATAAAACTCCCTAGAACCCATTCATTTACACCCCCTAACAAAAATACACAAAAGACTATTCGATAATAGAGTATGTAATCTGAATAAAAAAGGATAATTTGTTGCGTTTTTAAAAAATCAAATAACAATGAGGACAATAAAGATAAGTGTATTACTCCTATGCCTCATAGGTAGTGCACTGAAATCGGCCCCTGCCTATGCGCAGAAGAAAGCCACGGAAGAAACCGGGCAAAGCAAATATGAGTGGAAAGAAGGTAAATCGGCCGGGTATAAATACATATACGTAAGTAATGACCCTATGCAGGCCAGGTTTTATACACTAAGCAATGGTCTTACTGTAATATTGAGCCCAACCCATAAGGAGCCTAAAATGCACTTCTTTATTGCCACAAAAGCCGGTAGTAAAACTGACCCTGCCGACCATACCGGTCTGGCCCACTACCTGGAACATATGATGTTCAAAGGCACCCAAAGCTACGGTTCGCTTAACTGGAGCAAGGAAGAACCACTATTAAACATGGTGAATGGCCTTTACGAAGAATACAACCACAGTAAAGACGAGGAAAAACGTAAAGAAATTTATCACCGAATTGACTCGGTATCAGGCCTGGCAGCGAAGTTTGCCATTGCTAATGAATACGACAAAATGATGTCGAGCATGGGTGCCAAGGGTACCAATGCATTTACATCAAACGAGCAAACGGTATATACCGAAGATATCCCTGCTAATGCAGTAGATAAATTCCTGAAAGTACAGGCTGAACGTTTCAAAGATCCAGTATTCCGTATCTTCCATACCGAGCTTGAAGCCGTGTATGAAGAAAAGAACCGCACACTGGACAATGATGGCCGCAAAGTGAACGAGCTAATGATGGCCAATTTGTTCCTGAACCATAACTATGGTAAACAAACAACCATAGGCACTATTGAGCATCTTAAAAATCCATCATTATTAGAAATCAGGAAATATTACAATACATGGTATGTGCCTAATAATATGGGTATCATCATTGCTGGTGATTTTGATCCGGATGTGATGATTAAGAAGGTAGAGGAAAATTTTGGCTACATGGAAAAGAAACCTGTAACCAAATACACCTTCAAACCAGAAGCGCCTATTACTGCGCCTATAGAAAAAGAAGTTTTCGGGCCTGATGCCGAGTTTGTAACTTTTGCTTACCGCTTACCTGGTGTGCATTCTAAAGATGCCCTTTTGGCTGACCTGGTAGGACAAATCCTTACTAATGGCCGTGCAGGTTTGATAGACCTTAACCTGGTTAAAAAACAAAAATTACTCAGGGCTTCAGCCAATGCTGAAATATTGGTTGATTACGGATTGATGCAATTGCAGGGTTCACCTACTATGGGCCAAACCCTTGAAGATGTGAAAAAACTAATGCTGGGCGAGATTGACAACCTGAAAAAAGGAACTTTTGACGACGACCTGGTTACTTCAATAGTAAACAATGCGAAGAAGTATAAGATGATGGAAAGTGAGAAGTACGGCAGCCGTGCCTCAGCTTTGATGAGTGCATTCACAGGTGAAGAAGACTGGCGTGAAGATGTGGCCTATACCGATATGCTTTCTAAACTTACCAAGAAAGACATCGTGAATTTTGCCAACAAGTACTTTGGCGAAAACTATGTGTTGGTTTACAAGCGTAAAGGAGAAGATAAGAACGTAATAAAGGTTCAGAAACCACCTATTACACCGGTAGAAACTAACCCAAATGCACAATCAGCTTTCGTAAAGAAGATTGACGCAATGCCTACTGAATCAATCAAACCAGTATGGCTTGATTATGATAAGGATATTACCAAAGGTAATCTGGGCCCTGCGGAAGTACTCTATGTTCATAATAACGAGAACGACCTCTTCCGCATGTCCTACAGGTATAAAATGGGTACCTGGAACGATAAGAAGCTAAGTGTAGCTGCTCAATACCTTCAATTCCTGGGTACTGATGGTAAATCTGCGGAGACTTTTTCTAAGGAGTTTTACAAGCTTGCTTGTAGCTTCAATGTAAGGAGCGATAATGAGTACACTACTGTAAGTCTTGAAGGTCTTCAGGAAAACTTTGATAAAGCAGTGGCTTTACTAGAAGACCTGATGGCTAATTGCAAACCAGATGATGCTGCCCTTACTTCATTAAAGGCCCGTATCAACAAAAGCAGGTCGGATGCTAAGAACAACAAGCAGCAAATAATGAATGGCTTAGTGAGCTATGCCCGCTATGGTGCCGACAATCCATTTAACAATGTGTTGAGCAGTGAAGAACTTAAGTTATTAACTGCTTCAGAATTAGCAGATATGCTGCATGCCCTGCCAAGCTTTAGCCATAGGATTCTTTATTATGGACCTGCCAATATCAATGCTGTTACTGCCAGCCTGAAACCATTGCACAAAATGCCAGGTATGTTCAAACCAGCTCCTGCTGCCAAGGTGTATACATTTACCAAACAGGATAAAAACCAGGTAATGTTTGCCGATTACGATATGGTGCAAAGTGAAATTCGCTGGGTAAGAAACGTAGGTGTATATGACCCTAGCAAACAACCGGTACTTGACATGTTCAATAACTATTTTGGTGGTGGTATGGGTAGCCTGGTGTTCCAGACTATACGTGAAAGTAAGGCTCTTGCTTATTCTACTTACTCATACTATGTATCTCCCGACAAGAAGGAAGACCCATACATGGTATCGGCCTATGTAGGTTGCCAGGCAGATAAATTTATTGAGGCAACCAAGGCAATGAATGAATTGCTGAACGACCTGCCATCAGTAGATAATAATATGCAAAGTGCACGTGCGGCAGTAAAGAAGGATATTGAAACAGAGCGCATAACACAGGATGCGATTTTCATGAACTATCTTGGTGCTGAGCGTAAAGGACTTACCGAAGACATAAGGAAATCGGTTTATGACAATATCGACAAGCTGACCTTCAATGATTTGAAGAAATTCCATGACGACAACATGGCCAACAAGCCTTATACTTATTGTATCCTGGCATCTGAGAAAAAACTAAAACCAGAAGACGTGCAGAAAATAGGTGAGGTTAAGAAACTAAGCCTGACTGAGATTTTCGGTTATTAATTGAGGTATATTACTTTCAGAAATGGCTGCTCTCTTTTGGGGGCAGCCATTTTTTATTGTATAATCAGGAGTAAAGATATTTGGCAACATATCGTTCGGCGTTAGTCTCCTGACTACGTCGCATTGGCAGCAATTCTCCCGAATTGCGAAGTATAAGAAGTCCGTTTTCGTCAGTCGGGAGACTGACGGCCACCAGGACGCAGTCTGAAGACTAACGCCCAACCTCTGTTAAACGATAAAATTGAGCCCATCAAAAAATCTTTTCAAATACTTGTAACCACATTTCTCTTTGGTGCGTCTTAGATACAGACAATATTAGAAACGCAATTTTAAAACTTTTAAATTTACAATTATGATGGAAGAATTGATCCCGATGGTAGTATGCACAGGCATGTTTGCCATGATATTCGGTATAGCTTATTTACGCAACAGGGAGAATATGGCTTTAATAGAAAAGGGCATGAACCCTCGCACCAAAGATACCAGGCCTCGTCCTTTTTTGAACCTGAAATGGGGACTATTAATGATTGGTTCAGGTATGGGTTTACTGCTGGCATATCTTATAGATACTGTGATTTTGGGCGCACATGTGGTAATCACTCATGCCAGCATCCACTCGTCAGACAGCGATAGCCCTGCAATATATTTCGCACTCATAGGTATAGGCGGTGGTCTTGGCCTGTTCTACTCTTATAAAATAGAAAAGAAAGAGTGGCTTGATAAGAAAAGGGAAGAACAATAATAAGCAGGTTGCCTGCAATTAAACCAATAATTGCAGGCAACCTAAAAGAAGTTCAATACACCAATTACATTTCTAAAAATCATTTTATGAACAAGTTTCTCTTATCAGTAGTATGTGTTTTTGCCATTCTATTTATATGCTCCTCATGCGGCCACCGCAGGGGGGTAATATTAGGTGCAGGCAATAAAGTAACCAAAAACCCTGGGGTAACCACCTTTAATTCTATAGACTTATCGGTACCCATTAAGGCTATTATTACCCTAAAAGACAGCGCAAACCCATCTGTGCAACTGGAAGGCTACGAAAACCTGTTGGAGCATATCCTGGTAAAGGTAGAAGGCAATAAACTAGTCCTTTACTCCGACCGCCACTGGAACATCAGTTTTGGTGATGAGGATGTAATCATAGCCAGGATAACACTGCCTAAATTAAACTCGCTCTACATGAAGGGCTCCCCTGATGCTGATATTCACGGGGCACTGGTTACTGATAATTTCGAATTGGATATTTCAGGTTCCAGTGATGTAACAATTGATAGTATGGTTACCAACGAATTTTCAGCATCAATCTCCGGCAATGGGGATGTGAAAGTGAAAGGCGGCACCACCAAACATGCCAGCTATGAGATAAGCGGTAGTGGCGACATAAGTGCCTACCCCCTCAAAGCCGATGAAACCACAGCACGCATTTCTGGCAGCGGTGATGCTGAAGTTACCGCCCTTCAGAAACTTACAACCAGAATAAGTGGTAGTGGTGATATTAAATACCGTGGCCATCCCTCCATTTCCCAGCACGTTTCAGGCAGCGGAAGTGTAACAGATGATAACTAGAGGAGAAAGTAGTAAGTATAAAGTAGAAAGATAGATTTGGGTACCTAGCAGGAAGTATTTAGATGGTCAGATTTTGTAGGCAGTTAGAATGATATGCCGCCTATCACCAAAGGATCAAAAATCAGAAGTTTGTTTGTTGTTAAATAAAGTGGCTGCCTCATTTGGGGCAGCCATAATTATTTAGTGTAGAGTTGTTGTTTCCTAATAAAGAACTACTCCCCATATAAAATAAGAATAGCAACGGTCAGAGTTTTTAAACCTTAAAAACTTCTCCCCTAAAGGACTTTTTAACTTTTAACTTTTGACTTTTGACTTTGCTAAATGTTAATATCCTCCATATAAATATGCTTATGCTTTAATCCATAAAGCACCATACTGGTCTTATTGGTTACGTTAAATTGTTTGAAGAGGTGGTCACGGTATCCGTCCACGGTTCTAACACTCACCTCCATTTTTTCTGCAATTTCATGGTAGGTAAGGTTGGTGCAGCACAATTTGAGGAATTGTAAATGCCTTTTGGATATGCCATAACTCACAATGGTATTTGATGCCGCTGCAAAAATCTCGTCTGAATATAGGTATTGCTTAAAAAAGATATTGTCCAGGTCGGTTTTGAATTTTTCCGGTGTTTCACTTTTTAATAATAAGCCATCAGGTATATTCCTATAAGTATTAAACACTTCCCAATCGAAATGGGTGAGCAAGAGGGCTATCTTGATACCGGGCCATTCCGACCTCAAAATATGTATCAACCTCATATTTTTAAGCTTGCCCAGGCTTGCATCAATAATGCAAAGAGAAGGTCTTTTATTAGCATGGCGCAGGCTTTGCAGTAAATTATCATTTTCAGTGTCGGCAGCAATCAGCTTATAACCAGGAATAGACTCCAGCGAATAACTAATATCATCTTTCCAAAATGGATTGCAACAAATTAATGCAACATTGATTACAGGCAGTGACTGCATATATTTTTATTAATGGTGATTGTACTAATTTTCAGTTTGGATATTCAATTATTAACATGATAAAATTGTACCTGATTATAAACCCAGGTAAATTCTATAGAAATCCATAGTAATAAAAGAAGGATAGTGGGGGTGTTTATTCTTGTATGCTTATTTATAATAGTGCGTAAAATCGTCCGGAAGATTCAAAATACTCCTTTCTTTGGTGTTCTTTCCGGATCATATAAAAAGCATGCCCAAATATCTGATAATGAATCCAAACTAACAATAGTATAATTGTTATTTTTATTGACAAACTCAATGAATTTTTCTTTTCCCTGCCTGAAAACCGGAAATTTAATATTGGCATGTTTGGTTTCAGTTAAAAAACAAGAACGGCCTCAAATGTTTGAAGCCGTTCTTGTTTTTGGAACCAAAATATTATGATTAAGCCAATGGGGCTTCTTCTTTCTTTTCTTCCGGATGCACAATAGTGAAAACTATTTTTGCATCTGTTTCATTATAATCTGCTACTACACTATCGCCAGATTTTATCCTGTGGTTCAGGATTTCTTCAGCCAATGGGTCTTCCAGGTATTTCTGTATAGCCCTGTGCAATGGCCTTGCGCCAAATTGTGAGTCATAACCCTTTTCTGCAATGAACTTTTTTGCAGCCTCGGTGAGCGACATATTGAAACCTAGATTATTAAGGCGCTTCATTACATCCTTCATAATGATGTCAATAATCATATTGATGTGTTTCTCTTCAAGCGAATTGAAAATAACCACGTCATCAATACGGTTCAGGAACTCGGGTGAGAAGGTACGCTTCAAAGCCTTTTCAATAACACCTCTGTTGCTGTCTTCCTGGTTAATCACCTTTGCAGATGTAGCAAAACCTACCCCTGCACCAAAGTCTTTCAACTGACGGGCCCCGATATTAGAGGTCATAATTATGAGCGTATTCTTGAAATCTACCTTGCGGCCAAGGCCATCAGTAAGCATACCATCATCCAATACCTGCAAAAGGATATTGAATATATCCGGATGCGCTTTTTCAATCTCATCGAGCAATACTACCGAATAGGGCTTGCGGCGTACTTTTTCAGTAAGCTGTCCACCTTCTTCATAGCCTACATATCCCGGAGGAGCACCAATAAGCCTGCTTAAGGAGAATTTCTCCATATACTCACTCATATCCACCCTTATCAGGGCATCATCGCTATCAAACATGTAACGGGCCAATGCACGTGCCAACTCTGTTTTACCTACACCGGTCGGACCCAGGAATATAAAACTACCTATGGGCTTGCGTGGGTCTTTTAATCCCACCCTGTTACGTTGTATGGCTTTTACTATGCGGTTAATTGCTTCATCCTGCCCTACTACATTAGCCCTAAGGTCATCGTCCATGCGCCTTAGCTTGGCACTTTCAGCCTCTACCATTCTCATCACCGGTATACCGGTCATCATGCTCACAACCTCAGCTATCGACTCTTCTGTAATCGGGTAACGCTTGTGTTTAGACTCTTCTTCCCACTCTGCCTTGGCACGGTCCAGTTCTTCACCCAGCCTTTTCTCCCGGTCACGTAGTGCAGCGGCCTCTTCAAACCGCTGGCTCTTTACTACCTTATTCTTTTCCTGCTTTATTTCCTCAATTTTCTTCTCAAGGTCCAGAATGTTCTGTGGAACATTGATGTTTTTCAGGTGCACACGTGCTCCTGCCTCATCAAGCACGTCAATAGCCTTGTCGGGCAACAGACGATCGGTCATATACCTGTCACTCAACTTCACACAAGCTTCAATAGCTTCCTGGTCATAAAGTACATTATGGAAGTCCTCGTATTTAGATCGGATATTATTCAGTATGATAATAGTCTCCTCAACGCTTGGTGGCTCGATCAATACCTTTTGGAAACGACGGTCAAGGGCACCATCCTTCTCAATATACATACGGTATTCATCAAGGGTAGATGCACCTATGCACTGCAGGTCGCCACGGGCTAATGCAGGTTTGAAGATATTGGAAGCATCCAATGAACCCGAAGCACCACCGGCACCCACTATTGTATGAATTTCATCAATGAAGAGAATCACGTCGCGGTTCTTTTCAAGTTCATTCATAATAGCTTTCATACGCTCTTCAAACTGACCACGGTACTTAGTACCGGCAACCAGGGCTGCAAGGTCCAGGCTGATAACACGCTTATCAAACAATACCCTGCTTACCTTACGCTGAACAATCCTCAAAGCCAAACCCTCTACAATCGCAGTTTTACCTACACCTGGCTCACCTATCAATATCGGGTTGTTCTTCTTACGGCGCGATAAGATTTGCGATACTCGCTCTATCTCTTCATCCCTACCCACAATAGGGTCAAGGCTGCCCAGCTCGGCAAACTTGGTTATATCCCTGCCGAAATTATCCAGCACAGGGGTTTTAGATTTGGTATTGCCACCCGGGGTAGCAGGTTTACGCTGTTGCTGGAATTGGCGGCGTTCTTCATCGTCTTCAAATTCTTCTGAACCCGGGTCGCTATAATCCCCAGTAGGTCCTCCTCCTTGCAAAATGCTTAGTTCGTTCTTGAATCGTTCGTAGTCCACGCTGTGATGATTTAAAATTTGTGTAGCCACATTTTCCTTGTTCTTGAGTATCGAAAGCATCAGGTGTTCAGTCTCCACAGTGCCACTTTTCAGCGCCTTAGCCTCAAGTACTGTAATGCGGATTACCTTTTCTGCCTGCTTAGTAAGTGGTAGGCTATTAATATTAGCCAGTGGTTTGTTGTTTTTGTCCTTAATGGCAAGCTCAAGCTCCTTGCGCAATTCGTACAGGTCAATTTGCATAGTTTGCAATACCCGTAGAGCCAGTCCTTCGCCTTCGCGGATGAGGCCCAGCAATAAATGCTCCGTGCCTATAAAATCATTACCCAGCCTTAAAGCTTCCTCGCGGCTGTAGGAAATGATTTCTTTTACTTTTGGCGAGAAATTAGAATCCATGTATTAGTCCTGTTTTTTAAATAAAGTTACTGATTTCAAAAGTATTGCAATATTGGCATTTATTATTCATGTATTAGTAAATTATACTTCCTTGCCAAATGTTTCGACTAATAAATTTACGAAGAAAAGTGTTGGGAAGATGTCTTATTTTTAATTTTTATTCACAAACACTGCATAACCATCCAAAACGCTGATTTATGGATTTCAAAATTGATACCAAAGATAATTTTTCGGTTATTACACCCGTTGATACCCCTATAAGTGCTATTATGGCAGAGAATCTAAGTGCTAAATGCGCTGAAATGAGGCAAAGCGGCAGTGGTAATCTAATTATTGACCTGCAAAACTGCACCGGTGCCGATAAAGAAGCAGTACCTGTATGGGTAGAAATGCACGAGGAAAGCTACAGTAACGAATTGTCATTGGTATTTACCGGTGTAAACAGTAAAATGATAGCTATATTAAAGGAAGATGAGGCTGACTTACTCATCAATATTACCCCCACTATGATAGAAGCAATAGACATTGTAAGTATGGACAGGCTTCAATGGGACCTGCTGAGGGAAGAGTAATGGGCGGTTTGGGCTGCCCTAAAAGGGAATGTTATTTTACATTTCGGGTAGGATTTGGGCTATTTTTTGTGGCCTAAATAAATTATTTTTTCAGTAATTTTGTTATAATAAAACCTAGTGTTATGACTTTATCGAAAACAAAATTGATTAAAGTAGACAGGAAATTTTCTATTACCAGAGAAGCTGCTGAAAAAGCCGTTATGGATGCCTATGCCGAATTGGGCATAATCCTCCCCGAGAAGAAGAAGAAAAGAAAGCCATCTAAGCCTAAGACTGAAAATATTTAATCAAGATGGTTAAAGATATTAGTAATTCAGTTTTATTATTTATCACTTTTAACTAACCAAATAAATTATTTTTTCAGTAATTTTGTTATAATAAAACCTAGTGTTATGACTTTATCGAAAACAAAATTGGTTACGGTTGACCGCAAATATTCATTCCCTAAAGAACAAATTCAAAAAGCAGTGATGGATACCTATGCTGAATTGGGTATCATCTTGCCAGAAAAGAAGAAGAAAAGAAAATCCTCGAAGCCAAAGACTGAAAATATTTAATCAAGATGGTTAAAGATTTTAGCAATTCTGTCTTTATCAATTGTCCATTTGATGACGACTTTAAGGAATTATTGCATGCAATAATTTACACTGTTTATAAATGTGGTTTTGTTCCCAGAAGTGCAATGGAGGAAGATAATGCCCTAATCAATAGATTGTCAAAAATCGAGTCTATTATTGAGCAATGTAGATTTGGAATACATGATTTATCTAGGACGGAAATAAACAAAAGCTCCTTGCCTCGATTTAATATGCCCTTTGAACTAGGTATATTTTTTGGAGCCAAGAAATTTGGTGATGAGCAACAAAAGACAAAGGTTGCATTGGTTTTAGAAAAACAAAAATACTTGTATCAGCAATACATTTCTGACCTGAATGGCATTGATACCAAGACTCATGAAAATAGCATTGAGAAAATAATCAAAATTGTAAGAAATTGGTTACAATCAGCTTCAGGAAGAAAAACTATTGATGGCCATTTGCGAATTATAGATGATTATACCAATTTCCGTAATGTAGTTTTACTAGGTGCTGCGAATAAGCTAGGTCTTGAAACCAATGATGTACCATTCAACGATTATTGTTTAATCGTTGAATTTTCTTTATTCCCATTTATGGAATAGCATTTGAAAAATGTCTGCATGTGAAATGTTTAAATATTCAAGAAAATATACAATAGAGCTAATTGTATCCTAACTTCACACCTAACATCATATTTCCCCTTTCCCTTTCATTAATGCGCCCGATGGTGTAATTTTAGGGCGTTTATAAAATCAGGATAATGAAAAATATAAGTAAACTTAAAAAAGCTATAACCATTATGGCTATACTAGGCACTCAATTGCATTCACCTGTGAATGCCCAAAAAGCTGTGAAAGATGGTTATGACGATAATTTTGTAGTGGCAGCACAGTCTTTTGCCGACCTACAACTGCTCCGCTACCAGATACCTGGCTTTAAAAGCCTGAGCCTCCAGCAAAAGAAACTCTCCTATTATCTTTATGAGGCAGCACTTTGCGGCAGGGATATCATCTACGACCAGAAAAGCAAAAACGGCTTATTACTCCGTAAAACCCTTGAGGTTGCTTATGGCTCCTATAAAAGAGATAAAAAAAGTGCCAATTGGAAGAAGTTTGAATCTTATTGCGGCCAGTTTTGGTTCAGCAATGGCAATCACCACCACTATGGTAATGAGAAATTTGTGCCTGAGTGTAGCTGGGATTATTTCAGCTCGGTACTAAAGGCATCTAATATGTCCTCTATGCCTAAAAATCCAGGTGAAAGTAATGATGCATTTTTAGCCAGGGTAAAGCCATTGTTTTATGATATGAGCGTAGAGCCAATGGTGGTTGACCAGCGGCCAGACATTGATAATGTAGCCAACTCAAGCAACAATTTCTATGAAGGTGTTTCGCAAAAAGAAGTTGAAAGCTTTTACTCAAAGTTCGATACCAAAAACAATGCACCATCATGGGGTTTGAATAGCAAACTGTCAAAAGAAAATGGACAGATTCTTGAAAAAACCTGGAAGAGCGGCGGCATGTATGGTGCTGCCATTGATAAAATTATCTTTTGGCTCGAAAAAGCTGCCGGTGTTGCCGAAGACGAGCAACAAAAGAAATCACTTGAATTATTGGCCCAGTTCTACAAAACGGGTGACCTAAAGACGTGGGATGATTACAATATCGCATGGGTAGGTACATCATCACGCATAGATGCTGTGAATGGTTTTATCGAAGTTTACCTCGATGCTATTGGTAAGAAAGGAAGTTTTGAAAGCACTGTATCGCTCAAGGATATGGAGGAAACAAAGCGCATAGAGGCTATTGCTAATCAGGCGCAGTGGTTTGAAGATAATTCGCCAATAAGCAAGGAACATAAAAAAGCAACAGTAAAAGGAATTACAGGTAAGGCTATCACAGTAATTGTAGAAAGTGGTGATGCTGCACCCAGTACACCAATTGGCATCAACCTGCCAAATGCAGAGTGGATTCGTAAGGAACATGGTTCAAAATCAGTATCATTAACCAATATCATCCACTCCTACAATGTATTGGGTGCTAAAAGTGGTATGGCTGATGAATTTGCTGTAAGTCCTGTTGTATTAGCAAGGATGAAAAAATATGGGGCCCTGAGTAGCGACCTTCATACCGATATGCACGAGTGCATAGGCCATGCATCAGGACAGATAAATCCTGGTGTAGAAACTACCGACAAGACGCTTAAAAACTATGCAAGCTGCCTTGAAGAAGCCCGTGCCGACCTTGTGGGCCTATATTATATCCTTGACCAGAAATTGGTGGATATGGGTGTGATGCCAAGTCTGGAAGTTGGTAAAGCAGGTTATGATAATTATATGATGAATGGCTTGATGACCCAGCTTACCCGCCTGAAACCAGGTGCCAAAATAGAAGAAGCTCACATGCGCAACAGGGCCCTGATAGCTCATTGGGCATTCGAAAAAGGCCTGAAGGACAATGTGGTATCGTATGTGAAAAAGAACAACAAAACTTACGTACAGGTAAATGACTATACTAAGCTACGTGCCTTATTTGGTGAGTTGCTGAAACAAATCCAGCGCATTAAGTCTGAAGGTGACTATGAAGCTGGTAAGGCATTGGTGGAAACTTATGGTGTAAATGTAGACCCTGTATTGCACAAAGAAATCCTGGAGCGTTTTGCTAAATTGGGCATCAAACCATACAAAGGATTTATCCAGCCAAAACTGGTTGCTGTGAAAAAAGGCAATGATATTGCAGATGTAAAAGTAGAATACCCTGATAATTTCTTCCGCCAGATGATGGACTATGGTAAGAATTATGGTTACCTGCCAGTGAAAAATTAGGAATTACTACAGTATATAAAATCAAAGAGCGGCCTGTAGAGGTCGCTCTTTGATTTTTATGCAACCCCATTTTTAGCAAGAATGTTTATAGCCCCTGGCACATAAATACTCACAATTATCCCTCCCTCCTTCAAAATCAAACTAAACAAGTTTACTTTCGCTAATCAGATATTACATCCGGCAGGGTTTTAGCCGGATAAATGAAATTGTGCTATGGCTAAAATAAAAAGTGCTTTTTTCTGCCAGCAATGTGGCTATGAAACCCCGAAATGGACGGGCAAATGCCCATCCTGCGCATCATGGAATTCGTTTGTGGAAGAGGTAATACAGCGGGAGGACAAGTCAAAGCCCGAAACCGTAAGCTGGGATGATACCGACAATAAGGAAAAAAGAAAGGCGCATAAGCTTGATGAGGTTGTGCACCGTGATGAGGTGCGGATGATGTCGCCCGACCCTGAATTGAACAGGGTTCTGGGTGGTGGTTTGGTGACAGGTTCGGTGACATTGGTAGCTGGTGACCCCGGAATAGGTAAATCGACCTTATTCCTACAGGTGGCTCTTATTTGGAAAGGCATTACTACCCTCTATGTATCGGGCGAGGAAAGCGACCAGCAAATAAAAATGCGTGCCGACCGTATAGGTATCAACAACAATAACCTGTATCTCCTTACAGCAGTAGATACAACAACTATTTTCTCAGAAGTAAAAAAGGTTAGGCCGCAATTACTCATAATTGACTCTATACAAACCTTGGAGTCACCGTTTGTAGAATCTGCGGCAGGGAGTGTTTCCCAGGTAAGGGAATGTGCCGCAGAATTGCAGCGTTTTGCAAAGTCTACCAATATCCCAGTGTTCATCATTGGCCATATTACCAAAGACGGGGCTATAGCCGGGCCCAAGGTTTTGGAGCATATGGTAGATACAGTATTGCAATTTGAGGGTGACCGCCACTATGCCTACCGTATTCTCCGTACCCTGAAAAACCGCTTTGGCTCCACATCTGAATTGGGTATCTATGAAATGATATCTACGGGCATGAGGCCCGTAAGTAATCCGTCCGAAATCCTGCTTTCCCAGCACGACGAACCACTAAGTGGTATAGCCATTGCAGCCACTATGGAAGCATCAAGGCCGTTAATGATAGAGGTACAAGCATTGGTTACCCAGGCAGTATATGGTAACCCCCAGCGCACAGTAAGCGGGCTTGACCTCCGCCGCTTGCAACTGATTTTGGCGGTTTTGGAAAAACGTGGAGGATTTCATTTTGGGGCTAAGGATGTATTTGTAAATATAGCCGGAGGACTAAAAATTGAAGACCCCTCAATTGAGTTGGCCCTGGTTTGTTCCCTGCTTTCATCTTACGAAGAAAAAGCCCTTCCATCTAATATCTGTCTGGTGGGCGAAATAGGCCTAAGCGGTGAAATTCGTGCTGTAAACCGCATAGACCAACGCATAGCCGAGGCCGATAAACTAGGTATGGATGTAATATTCATCCCCAAAGCAAATGCCAAGGGTCTGAATCATGTAAACTATAAAATCCTGATAAAAACCGTAAATAAGGTAGAGGATGTGTATAAATTGTTGTTTTGATTTGGGGAGAATTGAAACCAAAAACTCTTTCTTTTCAACAATTGAATTGCAAAATGTTCTTAGTTATTTAGTGAGTGATGGATTTATTCTTTTTCGTTAATTTTGTATCTAATCTATTTGCTTTATGACCTACGTACTTATTGATACTACTGATAAACAATCCCAAAGTTTTTTGGAGTATGTGAAAACTTTGCCTTTCGCAACGATTGAATCAACTGATAATGTTACCACTCTCAAAGCCATTGAGCAGGCTAAAAAAGGTAAAACAACAAAGCACAAAAATGCTAAAGAGTTAATAGCTTTTTTAAATAAATAGTTATGTATAAGCTGGAAACTACAAAACAATTTGAAAAAGACTATAAGCTTTGCAAGAAAAGAGGGTATGATTTAGGTTTAATTCATATCGTAATTAACTTTTTGGAAGTTGATGGTAGGCTACCAGCAAAATTTAAAGCACATCCTTTAAAAGGGAGTTATATAGGTTATCTAGAATGCCACATACAAGATGATTGGTTATTAGTATGGTCAAAAAACGATGACAGCAAAGAAATCGTACTTACTAGAACAGGTAGACATTCTGATTTATTTTAGTTTGTTTTCATTAAAACAGAAATACCTAATTCTTGCCAAAAGAAAATATATGTAATCCTTCCATAATCCCTCCCCCCTTTCATCAGGTGAAAACCTTATTTTCTACCCGAAATGTCTACTTAACTTTTTTTTACCACAAATTGGCAATAGGTTTGCTAAGCTTAATTGGCTAGCTCACAACCTGTTGCATAAAGATGAGGAAATATTTATCTCTATTAGTTTTTATTCTTGTTTCACTTGTGCATTATCACCAGATATATGCCCAGGCTAATATTGCCCCATTAATAGAAAATGCCAAAAAACTTGCCGACAGGGGTGCCAATGACTCAGCATTGGATATTGTAGATTCAGCACTAAATCTTGCAAAAAAACAGTCTGATACAAAATCTATTATAAGGGCAATGAACCTGAAAGGCAAGGTGCTTTTTAGCCTAAAGAAAAGCAAAGAAGGAGTTGATCTTTATTTTGAAGCACTGAAATTATGCAAATCCCCACAAGACAACCGTGAAATTGCCTTACTGGAAATGAATATTGGTTTTGCCTATTATAGCCAGGGACATTATAAAGAAGCCAAGGAGTATTACGAAAAGGAATTAGCTATGCGAAAAACCATCTATCCCGAAGATAGTTTGGTGAAACCACTCATTAACATTTCAGTAATGTGCCAGGATTTACAGCAGTTTGATAGTGCTATGATGCTGATGAATGAGGTAAATGATATCCTGTTACGTAATGAAAGTGCCGACCTGAGGGGGTATTATTATCTCAATAGGGGAGCCCTATTACAATTGGCAGGCCACCCTGACTCTACCGAATACTATTACCGAAAAGCCTGGGATTCGTGGAAGGTAAGCAACAACATTGCCCAGATTTATAAGGTCACTTTCAACCTCGGTTACCTAGCTGAGCAAAAGGGCAAACTGAAAGAGGCCATAGACTACTACCACCTGTCTATTGCCGCAGCACAGAAATTCGGGTTCCAGAGAGAGATAGCCCATGTATATGGCACCATGGCCGAAGCCTATTATGGGCTTAAAGATTATAAAAACGGCTACGAATACCTCTACAGGTATGCCATGCTTAATGACTCCCTAAGCAAGGGCGACTTTAATAATTATGTGGTAAGGCTCGATAAGCAATTCCAGACAGGCAAAAACAGGGAGACAATACAGCAGCAGCAACTAAAACTGGAACAGGCCAGTCTTGAAGCCCAGAAAAGCAAGAATAAGGTATTGATAATAGGCATCCTGCTCATCACAGTATTGTTAGTTGGTGTTATCCTGTTTGTGTATATCAACTTTAAATCAAGGGTGCAAAAGGAAGTGGAGGCTGCCAAAGGGCGCTTTTTTGCTGATGTGGTACACGAAATCCGCACCCCTTTGAGCATGATTCAGGGGCCAGTAAAAGTATTACAAAGTAAGGTAACCGACCCTGCCCTTACCTATCAACTAGATATAGCTGAGCGCAACACCAACCGCCTAAATGACCTTATTAACCAGATGCTGGACATATCGAAAATTGATGCCGCCAAATACAAGCTGAATGAATCTATAGGTAATCCTACCCAATTTTTATCCGAGGCATTAAAGTCGTATGAAGTACTTGCAGTTGAGAAAGGGATTCAGTTAAGGAGTGAAATAGATGGTAATTTAGGAAATGTGCTGTTCGACAAAGATGCGCTTGAAAAAGTAGCAGGCAACCTTCTGGGTAATGCCATCAAATACACTCCCTCAGGTGGTTCGGTAGGAATGGAACTAAGAGCAACTATTGATACTTCCAATAAATGCCTGCTCCATCTGAATGTATGGGATACTGGCCCAGGTATCAATAAGGAAGACCAAAACCTGGTTTTTGAACGGTTCTACCGGACAAGGGAAACAGAAGGTAAAAAGGGGATAGGCATAGGTCTATCTCTTGTGAGAGACCTGGTGAATCTAATGGGTGGTACCATTGGCCTGCAAAGTGAGCCAGGTAAGGGTTCGGTGTTTTCAGTAATGTTGCTATTAGGTAGGGTAAATGAAAAACCAAATGAGGCAATTAACCTGAACGGACAGCAAAATACCCTCCTGCTTGTTGAGGACGACAAGGATATTCTTGATTTCACCAAAACCCTATTGATAGACAAGGGTTATAATGTATTAACTGCCACCAATGGAATAGAAGCAACAGAAGTGCTAAAAGACCACCTGCCTGACCTGGTTATTACAGATGTAATGATGCCTGGCAAAGATGGTATAGCCTTGCTGAAAGAAATTAAGACCAATCAGGTCAGTTCACATATACCCGTCATTATATTGAGTGCCCGCTCATCGGGTGAGGCGAAGATCCAAGGAGTAGAGGAAGGTGCATTGGTCTACCTGCCCAAGCCCTTCCAGCCTGATGAATTAGTTGCTATAGTGGGTAACCAGTTGCAACTATTAGTAAAGCAAAGAGACTATTACAGGCAGCAATCAGAATCGCCCACAAAACCCGTTGAAGAACGTTTTGCCGGCACTGACCCATTTACCCGCAATTGTTACCAAATAATACAGGAGCATCTGGATGATGCCCAACTTTCGGTAGAAAAGCTGGCTGACCTGATGAATATTAACCGGAGCCATTTTCAGCGCAAAATAAAATCCCTTACTGGTTATTCTCCATCAGAACTAATTCGCCTTATAAGGCTAGAAAAAGCCCGTGAACTGCTGCAAAACAAAGAGGGCAACATTACCGAAACCGCTTATGCAACAGGCTTCACTTCCCAATCCTATTTCACCAAGTGCTTCACCGAGCATTTCGGTTACCCCCCTAGCCAGGAAGGTAAATAAAAGGTATCAAGGGGATTTTTCTGAAAATTAATCAGAGTAAACAACTATATACATTGCTTTACACCTGCTAAACTCATCCAGTGGCTTAATTTTGATGCTTATGGTACCTACCGACTCTTTTGTAAAGCTAAGTTCACCATCCAGTTCCACTATCATACTTGTGGTTACATCTTTAGGTGGAATGGCTTTTAGGGTTATGGCATTGGCTTCTTTCTCATTATCAAAAACTGTGGCACTAGCCTCATAACCGGGTTTGTAAGCACCAGCACCTTTTTCATCCAGCGTAAGGAACCTGATTTTGTAGGTGCCGGGGTCGGCATTGAAGTTGAAGAAATAATTGCCACAGTCTGATGTAAAAGTTTTGGTAATGGTTTTGCCTTGCTTTTTCAGTGCTTTTACCTCCATTTCTCTTGCATCATTAAAGCTGGTTACAGGGTCGGCAAAGGTCATTGATATCCTGGTAAAATCATGTTCGGTTTGGTTTTTGCCGCTTCGGTCGTCAGCTACGGTGACTTTTACGTGTGTACCTGCCTCACCACGTATTACACCTACTATTTCGTCTATTGACTTATCCTTGCAGTTGAACTCATTTACCTTCAGGATGTATTGCTTCTCCTTAAGTACCCCTTCAGCAGGCGATTTGGCGATAATGCTTACAATAATTGGCAATGTAGAGCCTGCTACCGTATCCAGCCCCAACCTTGCACCAATGCCCCCTATTGATGCTTGCCCAAAGGCAATACCCGATAGGGCAAGACATAGGAATACTAAGCTAAATAGGTGCTTAGTTATTAATGAAATTCTACACTTCAACTTCATAAATTCTATTTATGCTAAATAACGGATACGTAATAATGTTGGATGCGGGTAAAACGCCCAAATGCAATAAAAATTACTTTTTTGGAGGCCTTTTCTTCGGCTTACCATACTTGGCCTTCATTTTATCAGAGTGTTTCACCTTCACGTTCA
>CANGSR010000033.1 GCA_947456055.1 Chitinophagaceae bacterium | reverse complement strand
TGTACTTTTCAATGGCTCGGTGTATAAAGATGCAAATGGTAAGGTGCTAGGAGTAGTGGTAGTTGCTAGAGATATTACCCAACAAAAAAGGGTGGAACAGGAACTGACAGAAGCAATAGTAATTGCAGAAATGGCAACTGAATTGGCAGAGGCAGCGAAATTTGAGGCTGAACAAGCAACCTTATTAGCTATTGATTCGGTAAAAGCAAAACAACAGTTTTTGTCGAATATGAGCCATGAAATTCGCACACCAATGAATGCCATAATTGGGTTTACAAAGGTGGTGCTGAAAACGGAATTGACAGCAAGGCAAAAGGAGTATTTATCAGCAATAAAACTGAGTGGTGATGCCTTGATTGTATTAATCAATGACATTCTTGATTTGGCGAAGGTGGATTCGGGTAAGATGACCTTTGAAAAAATACCATTCAGGTTAAATACATCTATAAATGCAATGGTGCATTTGTTCGAAACAAAAATCCAGGAACGAAATCTTTTAATAAATATTGTATATGATAAAGCCATACCTGAAGTATTGGTGGGTGACCCGGTAAGGTTGCACCAGATTATACTCAATCTGGTAAGTAATGCAGTGAAATTTACAACCAAGGGTGGTATTACTGTAAACGTGGCTATATTGGATTCGGATGATGAAAAGATAAATATAAAATTTGAAGTTGCAGATACGGGTATTGGAATATCAGAAGCAAAGATTAATTACATATTTGAGAATTTCCAGCAGGCATCGAGCGATACATCTCGAATTTATGGTGGTACAGGACTAGGTTTGGCAATTGCCAAACAATTGGTAGAGCAGCAGGGTGGAGGTATAAGTGTTACCAGTGTATTGGGCATGGGTTCTACATTTAGTTTTAACCTTGTTTTTGATAGGGCTAAAAGTGGCACTCATCTTGAAATAGAAACGGCAGAGGTGAATTTTGAAAATAAAAACATAAAGGTTTTGGTGGTTGAAGACATAGCGCTAAATCAGTTACTGATGAAAACCTTACTGGACGATTATGGTTTTGAGCGTGATATAGCAAGCAATGGCAGAATAGCTATTGAGAAATTGCAACTAAAGACATATGATATCATTTTGATGGATTTGCAAATGCCAGAAATGAATGGGTTTGAGGCAACTGAATATATACGACATAAGATGCATTCTAAAATACCCATCATTGCCCTCACAGCTGATGTAACTACAGTGGACCTTGAGAAATGCCAGGCAGTGGGAATGAATGATTATATAGCCAAACCAGTGGATGAAAAAATATTGTATAATAAAATAGTAGGTCTTGTAATGAAACCAACCATATTACCAACCAATGAAGTGGTGATTGTGCCCATAGCGGAAGTGAAAAAGATAAAGTGTACCGACCTAAATTATTTAAACCAACGAACCAAATCTAACCCGGTACTCATGTTAGAGATGATTTCGGCTTACCTGGAACAAACACCACCATTGATTAAGGCAATGAACCAGAGTTTGGTGAGCAGTGATTGGCATCTATTAAGTTCAGTTGTTCATAAAATCCTGCCCTCATTTTCTATCATGGGCATAAGTACTGAATTTGAAGACATGGCTAAAAAGGTACAGGAATATGCCAATACCCGTCAACAGTCAGATAAAATTGAAAATCTGGTAAGGCAAATTGAAAACATTTGTACACAGGCATGTGAAGAGTTAGAGGAAGAGTATAATGTTATTAAGAAAGGAAATTTATGAAAAACGAAAAGATAAAGATATTTCTGGTTGATGATGATGCTGTGTTTCTGATTTTATTGGAAATAGAGTTTGATGAGCATGCAGATTTCGAAATAGAAACATTTGCAACCGGGGAATTGTGTTTAGCTGCTTTAAACCATAATCCAGATGTAATTATATTAGATTACCACCTGGATGGGATTGATAAGAATGCTATGAATGGGGTAGAAACCCTGGATAAAATAAAGGAAATAAACCCTGATATACCTGTTGTCATGCTCTCATCGCAGGATAGTATTGATGTGGCAATCAATTGTATGCACCACAGGGCTCATGATTATGTAGTGAAAAGTGAAACCGCATTTTTAAGATTGCAAAAAATCATTACGTCTATATTTAAGTATAAAAAGATGGAAAAGGAATTGAAATGGTATATGGAGCGGATGTAATATTTTTTAGTTTGGTTTATGTTGACGAATGCGCTACCTATTGGGTGGCGCATTTTGTTTATGGTAGGGTGGATAATGATTAATGGTTAATGTTGAATGGTTAATTGTCAATTCTAAATTGATGCAAACTTGTTCCCAATTTGAAATCTGTAAATCCTGTAAGTCTTAGGTATAGTTGTGTAATGACTGCCATAATGGGCAAGTCTACCTTTGCTCTACTGCAATAATTGTATTGTGGTTAATACAAAATAGATGAAAATCAGACTTTTAAGCATGTTAAAGGTAGTTTTATTGCTACTAATACCCTTTGTGAATTACGGACAGGCTCCCAATCTGGGTACTTCTGCCAATTTCGTCCTCTTCACTACAGTTGGTGCAGTAACCAATACAGGTACGTCTCATCTTACAGGTAATGTAGGGTCGAACAGTGGTTCAAGCACGGGATTTGGAAATGTGAACGGGCAAATGCACGATGGTGATGGCGTAAGCGGTACTTGTGCAGCAGATTTGTTGATAGCCTATCATATGCTGGACACGACAACGCCAACAGCGTTCCCTTCTCCATTATTAGGTAATGGCGATACGTTACGTGCAGGTGTCTACAAGACTACTGCTGTTACAACATTGAATCTTAACCTGATACTGGATGCCCAGGGTAATCCAAATGCGGTATTTATTTTCCAGATTCAGGCAGCTTTTTCTGTAAATGCAGGAGCAAAGGTGATACTCATAAATGGAGCTCAGGCTTGTAATGTATTTTGGAAAGGAGAAGGATTGATAAGTATTGGTGCTGGTGCCACAATGCGTGGGACCATAATTGCCAATAATGCAGCTATTGCACTAAATATAAATGATACATTGGAAGGTAGGGCTTTATCTACAACAGGGGCAATTACCTTAAATGGTATTTATACTTATACCCCTATAGGTTGTGGTAGTGCGGTTTTAACCGGTCCGGCAGCACCAAGTATGGGTGCCATAAAATGTTATGCTTTATTTTCAGGAAATGGAGCTGTGTCTAATTCAGGCACAACATTTGTGACTGGTGATATAGGTACCAATGTAGGACTAACAACCGGGTATAATCCTTTGTTTGTTACCGGATTTATCCATCCTATTCCAGATGTGTCAACGGCAGCCGCAGCTGCTAGCCTGGGCGTCGTTTACACCTATTTGAACTCGCTAGCTTACGATATAGAATTACTCTATCCGGCACAGTTTGGTAATAACCTGGTGTTGACACCGCATACATATTTGCTGAATGCAGCAACTACTTTAACAGATACACTTTATCTGGATGCGCAAAATGATTCGAATGCAGTTTTTGTCATTAAGATAAATGGGGCATTAATAACCACATCTTACAGCAAGATTAAATATATAAACGGTGCTAAGTCGAACAATGTTTATTGGAAAATAGAAGGGGCTACTACAATTGCTGACCATTCTAATTTTAGTGGTACCATAGTGGTTAATAATGCAGCATTATTATTTAATACCGGAGTTAACCTAACTGGAAGGGCGCTGACAACAAATGGCGCATTGACAACGGTTACGGTAACAGTAAATGCATCGGTATTACCTGATGTAGGCAGTATCAATGGGCCTTCATTTGTTTGTATTGGTACACCAGTGACATTCACAAATGTAGATACGGGTGGTGTTTGGACAAGTTCAAACAGCAGGGCTACTATAGGCTCATTAAGTGGTATAGTAACAGGGGTAACAACAGGATTGGATACAATTAAATATACATTGAGTAATCTATGTGGTAATTCAATCGTCACCAAAACGATAAACATTGGTCAGGCAGCATCAATTATTGCCGGTCCTTCATCGGTTTGTAAGGGTAGTAACATCACACTTAGCGATACAGTGACAGGTGGTACATGGGTAAGCAGTAATATATCAAGGGCTACAATTGGCTCTGTTTCAGGAATTGTTACAGGGGTAAATGCTGGTTCGTCTATTATTACCTACACCTTGTCGAGTGGTTGTAATGCTCTGAAAACAATAACTGTAAATCTCTCGCCTTCAATAATTGCTGGTGCTTCGGTTTTATGTTCAGGTACAACCACTACACTTTCAGATACTGTAACTGGTGGTACATGGGTAAGTAGCAACGCTCTTGTAGCGACGATTGGCTCATTATCAGGCGTTGTCTCAGGTTTAAGTGCAGGAACTGTAACAATTACCTATGCTTTGGCTACTGGTTGTATAGCTACAAAATCACTGACAGTTAACCTGTCTCCTTCAATAATTACAGGTATTGCTACAGTTTGTGCTGGTTCTACAACCACCTTTACTGATAGCATTGCTGGTGGACTTTGGAGCAGCAGTAATTTAGCCATAGCGACAATAGGTAGTATATCAGGTATCATAAATGGTGTTGCCGCAGGTACATCAATGATTACTTATACAATGCCTGGTGGCTGTTTTGCTACCAAATCAGTATTAGTCAATATTCCACCTTCTGCAATTACAGGAGCTTCAGTTGTTTGTGTTGGGAGTACAATTACTTTAATAGATGGTGTGACTGGTGGAAATTGGACGAGTAGTAATACATTAGCTGCAACTGTAGGGTCATTATCAGGTATTGTAACCGGGGTAAGTTCGGGTACTGCTATAATTACCTATATGCTTTCGGCTGGCTGTTTTGCAGTTAAGGCACTGACAATTAATCCTCTACCTAATGCTGGTACAATTACTGGTGCTTCATCAGTATGTGTATCAGCTAACATTACATTAAGTGATGTGGCTTTAGGAGGTGTTTGGTCTTCAACTACTACGGCTATCGCAACAATAGGCTCAGTTTCGGGTATTGTTAGTGGAGTTGCAGCAGGAACATCAATCATTTCATACACAGTAATAAATAGTTGCGGAACAGCAGCGGCTACAAAATTGGTTACTGTAAATCCATTACCTAATGCCGGTTTAATTACTGGTTTATCAGCAGTCTGTGTAGGTTCAACTATTGCCATGACTGATGCCACAACAGGCGGAACATGGAGTATGAGCAATGCAAATGCTTCTATTGGTAGTACAGGTATTGTTACCGGTGTTACAGCGGGTATTGATACTATTATGTATTCAGTTACCAATGTATGCGGTACAGCATCAACTTCAAAAACAATTACAATTAATCCCCTTCCAAATGCGGGTACAATAACTGGTGCTTCATCAGTATGCGTTTCAGCAACCATTACATTAAGTAATGTGGCTTTAGGAGGTGTTTGGTCTTCAACTAATACGGCTATAGCAACCATAGGCTCGGTTTCGGGTATTGTTAGTGGAGTCGCAGCAGGAACAACTATAATTTCCTACACAATAACCAATAGTTGTGGGACAGCAGTGGCTACAAAATTAGTAACCGTAAATCCATTGCCTAATGTGGGTACTATAACAGGTTTATCTACAGTTTGTGTAGGGTCAACGACTATTATGACGGATGCCATAACAGGTGGAATATGGAGTATGAGCAATGCAAATGCTTCAATTGGAACATCGGGTATCGTTACAGGTGTGACTTCGGGTATTGACACAGTCATGTATTCAGTTACTAATGTATGCGGTACTGCATCAACTACAAAAACAATTACAATTAATCCCCTTCCAAATGCGGGTACTATTACTGGTACATCGGCTGTATGTGTAGGGTTAACTACTACCTTGACTAGCAGTGTAGGTGGCGGAACGTGGAGTAGCAGTAATGCTAATGCCACTATAGGCACAACTGGTATTGTAACAGGGGTAACTACAGGTACTTCTATCATATCTTATACTGTTGCCAATTCATGTGGCACAGCATTTGCAACAAGGATGGTGACCATTACTACAACTGCGATTGCCGGGACAATTTCTGGTTCTTCAGCAGTTTGCGTAGGGGCGGTTATTACTTTGTCTAGTACAGTGTTTGGAGGAACTTGGGTAAGTTCAAATGCATCAATTGCTACAATTGGCTCTACATCAGGTATTGTTTCAGGCATTGCAACAGGTAGTGCAGTGATGACCTATACCATTACCAGTGGTTGTGGTACTGCTACAAGTATGGCAACAGTTGCTGTAAATCCATTGCCAAATGCAGGTACGATTACAGGTGCGTTAAGCGTATGTTCTGGTTCGACAACTACAATGACGGATGGTGTAGCAGGCGGAACATGGAGTATGAGTAATGCCAATGCTTCAATTGGTAGTACAGGTATTGTAACCGGTGTAACAACAGGTATTGATACAGTTATGTATTCAGTTAGCAATGTTTGTGGTACGGCTACAGTATCAAAATCAATTACAATCAATCCCTTGCCAAATGCTGGTGCAATTACTGGAGCATCTTCATTATGTGCTTTAGCAACAATTACATTAAATGATGTGGCATTAGGAGGTGTTTGGTCTTCAACCAATACGGCTATAGCAACAATAGGCTCGGTTTCGGGTATTGTAAGCGGAGTTGCAGCAGGAACAACAATAATTTCTTACACAGTAACAAATGGTTGCGGAACAGCAGTAACTACAAAATTGGTTACAGTAAATCCATTACCTGGCGCAGGAACGATAACTGGTTTATCAGCGGTATGTATTGGCTCTACTATTACCATGACTGATGCTATAACAGGCGGAACCTGGAGTATGAGTAATGCAAATGCTACAATTGGTACTACAGGTATTGTTACCGGTGTAACAACAGGTATTGATACAGTTATGTATTCAGTTACCAATGTATGCGGTACCGCATCTACTACGAAAACTATTACAATTAATCCTCTACCTAATGCGGGTACTATTACTGGTACATCGGCTGTATGTGTAGGTTTAACTACTGCATTGACAAGTAGTGTAGGTGGTGGAACATGGAGTAGTAGTAATGCTAATGCCACTGTAGGCACAACTGGTATTGTAACCGGGGTAACTACAGGTACTTCTATCATATCTTATACTGTTGCCAATTCTTGTGGCACAGCATCAGCAACAAGGATGGTGACCATTACTACAACTGCTATTGCCGGGACAATTTCTGGTCCTTCAGTGGTGTGCGAAGGTGCGGTTATTACCTTATCAAGTACGGTTACAGGTGGTACATGGGTAAGTTCAAATGCTTCAATTGCATCTATTGGTTCTATATCTGGTATCGTTTCAGGTATAGCAACAGGTAGTGCTGTTATGACCTATACCATTACCAGTGGTTGTGGTACGGCTACAAGTATGGCTACTGTTAATGTAAACCCATTGCCAAATGCAGGTAGTATCACCGGTGCAGCGAGTGTTTGCGTTGGCACTACAACTACCATGACAGATGCCATAACTGGTGGTGTATGGAGTATGAGTAATTCGAATGCTTCAATTGGAACATCTGGAATTGTTACTGGTGTGGCTTCGGGTATGGATACTATTCTATATTCTGTAAGCAATGGTTGTGGAACGGCTACGGCTTCAAAAACAATTATGATCAATCCATTGCCTAATGCAGGCAGTATTTCTGGTTCTTCAGCTGTTTGTTTAGGCTCGTCAATTACAATGACTGACGTAGCACTTGGTGGTGTATGGAGTTCAAGTAATGCAAATGCAAGTATTGGTTCTACGGGTGTAGTTACCGGGCTTATTGCCGGAACTTCTCTTATCTCCTATACGGTTTCTAACTCATGTGGCACAATTTCAGCTACAAAGATGATTACCATAACAACCACTGCAATTGCTGGAACTATTTCAGGTCCGGCAAACGTGTGTGAAGGCGCAGTTATTACATTGACAAGCACTGTTACAGGCGGTACATGGATGAGCTCTGACCCCGCAACAGCTACGGTTGGTTCTGCATCTGGCATTGTTTCAGGTATATTGTCAGGAAGTGCTATAATTACTTATACTATTACCAGCGGTTGTGGTACAGCTTCAACCAATACAACTATTACAGTAAACCCATTGCCAAATGCAGGAACCATTTCAGGTCCGGGCAGTGTATGTGTCGGTTCTTCAATTTCATTGACCGATGTTGCTCTTGGCGGAACATGGAGTGTTAGTAATACTAATGTTACCATAGGATCTACAGGCATCGTGACAGGATTAGTTGCAGGTACAGATACTGTTTATTACTCAGTAACTAATGGTTGTGGAACTGCGGTTGCCAATGCAATTGTAACTATCAATCCATTGCCTGATGCAGGTGTTATCTCCGGGTCATCAGCGGTATGTATAGGATCATCAATCATATTGACAGATGTTATTGTAGGTGGTGTATGGAGTTCAAGTAATACAAATGCAAGTGTGGGTTCTACTGGTGTAGTAACTGGTCTTGCAGTAGGAACTTCAGTTATCTCTTATTCGGTTACCAATTCATGTGGCACAATAGCTACAACTAAGGTAATAGCCATAACCACAGGTGCTGTTGCAGGGATAATTTCAGGGCCATCATCTTTGTGTGAAGGGACAAATATTATCCATACCAGTTTAGTAACAGGTGGAACATGGATTAGTTCAAACCCATCAATTGCATCCATCGGTTCTACATCAGGATTTGTATCAGGTAATTTGCCTGGTAGTGCTATTATTACTTATACAATTACAGGTGGTTGCGGCACGGCTATCGCAACAGCCACACTTACTGTTAATCCTTTACCCAATGCAGGGTCTATAAGTGGAGCAGGTAGTGTATGTGTAGGTTCTACAATATTGTTAACCAATAGTATTACAGTAGGTACATGGAGTAGCAGTAATGCGAGTGCAGCAGTTTTTGGCGGGCTTGTTACTGGTTTATTGCCAGGTACTGATACCATATTGTTTACGGTAACCAATGGTTGTGGAAGTGATATTGCTTCAAAGATTATCGTTGTCAATCCATTACCAGTAGCTGGTAGTATTTCAGGATTGTCATCAGTATGTGTTGGTGCAACTATAACATTAACTCCTACTATTTCTGGTGGTACCTGGAGTGCTACAAACTTATCAGCTTCGGTTGTGGGTGGTATAGTTACAGGGCTGGTGCCAGGTATGGATACTATTATGTATTCAATAACTAATGCATGTGGTACTGATATTGCCAATAAGGTTATCACCATCAATGCACTTGCCGATGCCGGGACTTTGTCAGGACCATCGCAGGTATGTATTGGAGCTACTATTACACTAACATCTAGTGTATCAGTCGGTGCCTGGACATCACAAAATGCTACCGCAACTGTGGTTGGTGGTATTGTGACAGGTGTGGCGCAGGGCAGTGATATTATCAGTTATACTGTATCAGGAGTATGTGGAAATGTAAGTGTTACTCATTCTGTAACAGTTAATGTACTACCTACGGCTCCGGCTATTACTACACAATGTTATCCTACGGTTTGTAAGGGTACGATGTACCAGAATTTCGGTACATCATCTTTGCCACCTGTTGGAATAACCTATGCATGGTCGGCAAACAATGCCTTTTTATGGGCAGAAGGTATCTATCATCAATATTCTCTGGTGAATTTCAATGCCATAGGAAATGCTCTGGTGAATTTGACTGCAACAAATACCAGTACTGGTTGTTCGAACAAGAGTAGTGCACCGATAACTGTAAGTGCTGAAATAGCACAAATAGATGTGGTAACCTATTTCAATAATCACTTTGTATGTACACCTAATAATGAAGGTAGCTACCAGTGGGGTTATGATAATGTATCTACACTTGATTCAACTATAATGCGTGGTGAAATTAATCAGGACTATGTGAATACTAACCCTGATTTTAATAGCAAGTATTACTGGGTAATGACTACTAACGGCACTTGCCTTCAGAAGACTTATTTCTCAGTTCCACTTGGTGTGCAGGAAGTGAATAGTGATGCTGTTAGTGTGTCGGTTTATCCTAATCCAGCTACAAGTCTTATAAATGTTGTTCTTACCTCTTCAGATAAGAATCAGGTTGAAGTAAGTATTTGGAATATGTTGGGGCAAATGGTCAATAAGGATTTTACAATTGCTAATCGTGCTACAATAGATATCAGCAGTTTGTCAGCAGGACCTTATATCGTGGTATGCACCCGTAACGGTATTAATATCGCCTATTCAAGGATTATCAAAAACTAGATTTTATAGCAGGGGATAGAGAGAAATAAACAATATGGTTTTTCAATCTATCTCCTGCACTATAAAACACTTCATTTCACTTCTCAAACAATCAACAATGAAAAAAATATTATTTATAGCACTCGCAGGGGCTCTAACACAGACTGCTTTTGCACAGAAAAATAGTTCAGACTACACCCATGATAATCTTTTGGGACGTTGGGTTATCGATATAAATATTTTGGGTGGCATGGCGAACCAGAATTTCTCTACAGCCAACACCCTGATGAATAACCTTAATGCAGTAAATGCTGATGTCTCAAAACTTAAATTCAGGGATGGCTATTCATTTGGGGCAGATGCCCAGTTGGGTTTATTCTTTGGCCCAAAACGCCATTGGGGCATAGGTGCAGGATTGATGTTTATGAAAGAGCGTGGTCATACAGCTATGGACAATTATAGCATTGCCTATCAGGCAACTGATGGTGCAGGTAATATCTACAGGCAGCAGGTAACAGGGCACAACATCAAGGAAGATATGATTGCTACCAATTTTAATGTGCCTGTTGTTTTAAAATATAAGAACCGATTTTCTAAACATTGGGGATTTACGGCTGATGCAGGTGCATTAATCAACCTGGAAATGAAAAATTCCTATACCACACATGCCAATTTCGATTATGAAGCAATTTATAAATTCGAGAGGGTAGAAGGTGTTTTAACATCGGTATACGATAATGCTACAACTCCTTCTGTCAATGATTGGCTTATTACTAAGGCTGAGTTTTTAAGGAACAATCCCAATGGTGATTATCAGGCATATGCTAATATCAAGAGGTCATTAGGTTATAGCGTAGGAGAGGCAATGCCCCCAACATCTAAAACAGGTAGTACTAGTTACAAGCAGGCTTCAATCGGGTTATTGTTGCAACCTTCCTTCAATTATTTCTTGTCTGATTATATGGCGCTCAATTTTGGGGTATATTATATAGTTAAGCCATTTAATAATAATGCACAGTCTGACTATAGACTCACCAGTGGTATAGGAGCTTATAATTCATTGATGAGTAATGTAAAAAGCAGTACCAACCAGGATTATGGTATCAATATTGGTCTGAGAATTTTCATGGGCAGGAAATGTGCGCCTATGACTATATCGGCAATTGATGCAAAGTCGCCTACCTATTGTGGACTATTGGATGGTAGTATCTCCATACATGGCTTAACACCCAACCAGCCTGCAACAGTAGATTATCTACTCAATAGCAAGCAACCAACGCAGTTTGGCGGTGTGGTGAAAGCAGATAGTCAATTGACCATTGATAATTTGGGAGCAGGTACCTATTCCGACATTGTGGTTACGATTAAGAAAAGAATGTTAAGGGTGGCAGCATAAGCCTTAAAGACCCCCGTATGTATATTGTTTCCCAAAGTACTGTGAATCCTAGTGCAACAGGTGTTTGCGATGGATCTGTAATATTTAGTGGTCTTAGGGCAGGTAATATTATTAATGTAAATAAGAAGTTCAATGGTACTGACCAAACAGTGTATACAGGAACAGTAGGTTCTGATAAATCTATTACAATTTCAGGTTTATGCGAAGGTAAATATTCAGGTGTTATAGCCAATACCAATAACTGTTTTGCCAATGGTAATGATTTTACATTAGTAGCTCCCGTACCGGTAGTAGCTGTGATTCCAGAGCATAAACCAGTAGTTATAGATGTTATCCAGCCTGTTCAATTTGATTTTGATAGGTCAATTATCCATGCATCAGATTATAATACTTTGGATGAAGTGTATAGTAAAGCCATGGCTGATGATAAAATCATAGTGAAAATAGATGGCTACACTTGCTCAATTGGCACGGTAAATTATAATCAAAGGCTGTCTGAAAAAAGGGCTAATGCTGTAAAAAGATACCTGGTTAATAAGGGTTTAAGTGAATCAAGAATCAGGACTTACGGTCATGGTGAGTATGAACCTGTATCATCCAATAGCACAAAAGACGGTCGCAGGCATAACAGGCGTTCAGGATTAAAAATTACACTAGCCAGGGAGTAGACTTTGGAATAATTCATCAATAAGTATTCTTCAAGCTGTATTTAAACTGACATTAAAAAGTCAACTGCAGCAATTCTATACAACAAAGTAAAATTTAAGATTATGAAAAAGTACATTGTAATGGCCATTATGGCGGTTTGTTTAGGTGTTACACCTTCATTTGCGCAACAGTATGTGCCTTCTAAGCAGGAAGAAAAACAGGATAAAAAGGATGATAAAGCCAAGAAAAGAGAAAACGAGGCTGAAAACAAGAAGGACAGAAGAGAAATGAAGAAGGATAGGAAGGATAGTAAGATGGATAAAAAAGAACGCAAAATGCACAAAAAAGAGCGTAAAGTGAATCACGAACAACGTGCAATCAACGACCATAAATAATCTTACCCGGCATTTATTTGCCAGATTCCAATCAAAAAAGAAAAACCTAAATAAAATGACAAAGGAAACAAAATGGTCGATAGACCAAAAGCATAGTGAAATAGGTTTCAAAGTAAGGCATTTAATGATTTCAAACGTGAAGGGTTCGTTTGGTTCATTTGATGCTAGTATATATACTACAGGGAATGATTTTTCTACTGCCAATATTGACCTATGGATTGACACCTCATCAGTAACTACAGGTGATGCCCAAAGGGACGAGCACCTGAAAGGTGCTGAATTCTTTGATGCAGCGAAGTATCCGGAGATAACCTTTATTTCAAGTACCATAGGTAAACCAGATTCAGAGGGAAACCATGAATTATGGGGGGAACTGACTATGAAAGGTGAAACCAGAAACCTGAAATTGGATGTGCAGTTTGGTGGTATTACCACCGACCCGTGGGGAAATCATAAAGCAGGTTTTTCGGTAAGTACCAAAATTCTTCGCAGTGAATGGGGCTTAACATGGAATACTGTACTTGAAACTGGTGGATTGATGGTTGGTGACGAGGTCACCATTACATGCGATATTGAATTGCTAAAAGCAAGTGCCAATAAGCTGATAATGGAGCTGGAAACGAAGTCTAGTGATGGCGTTTTAAAGGCTCATTAAGTGATTTAAAGCTCCAAATCTTTATAAGATTGGCGTATAGTTTAAATTTCAGGAGAAATACTTGAGGTGGAAATTAATATGAATTAAGATTTTTTAGGTGGTTCTATAATCCTTATTACAAGCATCAGATATTTCTATATGAAATTACCTGATGCTTTTTACTGTGATTAATTGTGTTTAATTTTTAATAAAACAATAAATATTTTTTTTATGATAGAAAATCAGGAAAATGAGCAGGAGAAGATTCACATGAAATCGCTGGTTTCATGTCTGACCTATTTACAGATACAAGGGTTTGATACCCAATTTAAGGTTATTCCTGAGGGGATGCTTTCGTTAAAAACTGATAAAACCTTTCATCCCAGTCAGGTAAGGGTGGTGCATTACTACCGGTTTGAGGGAGAATCAGACCCGTCAGATAGCTCTATATTGTATGCTATAGAGGCAACAGACGGAGAAAAGGGTACACTGGTAGATGGATATGGTACTGAAAGTGATGGGCTGGTAACTACCTTTATGCACCAGGTAAATGATATGAATAAGTAGTTATTGAAAGTAAGTTCAGTCATCATTATAACCTGTGAATTATGAAATTCTAAGCTCTCCTGTTGTAACAATCAGGGACTTCATAAATGCCACCTTTGCCCTGTGAAAATTATTTCACGATAAATTATTACCAATGACTAGTACAACGCAAAATCCAGGAGAAGTAAAGGAAAATGTTAAGACGCCAACAAGTGTAGCTGACCAAAGCAAAAAAGCTCTTGAAAACCAAAAGCTTGCTGCAAAACACCAAACAGAAGCTGCTAAGCACCATGTAGAAGCTGTAAAGCATACAGAAGCTGGTAATCATCCTAAAGCTGCTGAACATACAGTAAAAGCACTAGGTCATCATGAAATTGCTGCTGAGCATCAGAAAGAAGTGGCTAAGCATCATGCTATGGCTAGCTAGAAAAATTGTGTGATTTTTAAGGCCAAACAGGCGCCTCCAGGTAACGATGGATGCGCCTGTTTTGTTTAAATGATTGGTGGAGAAAAAATAGCAAAACCATTAGTAACTACTTCATTCACAATCTGTGAAATTTGCAAATTTTCCAATTTGTTGTGTAACGGTATACCTGGCTCCCAGTTCTACTTTTGCTATGTGAAAATTACTTCACGGTAAAATTTATCTCAATGAGCAGCCTTTTGAACAATACTGAAAACACCAGGTTAATTAATCATCCTACGGCTTCGGAAGCCAATAAAAGGAATATTGAAAGCCATAAATCAGCAGCCCAAAATCACCAGGAGGCAGCTATGCATCACCTGGATGCAGCAAAATACCATGAAGAGGGTTATCATGAAAAAGCAGCCCAAAGTACGATTAAGGCTATCGGTTTTACCAATCTTGCCATTGAGCACCAAATAGGCGATGCTAAGTTGCATACCATTAATGATTAGTTTTTAGTCCGACTTAGACTCAATTTGATAAATGCAATTATCAATTTTGTTAAATGAAAATAACCATTTTCCTCAAAATACAAATTACGGTGTGGCAACCAATTCATTCCAATAAAATAAAATAGTTTAAAATGAAAACGATAAAGGAGTTATATAACGATATGATAGCGGTAATTAATAAAATGGATAACCGCTTTGATGAGTCAGCTCATTATTTTGATGATAAACCTCAGGCTTATCCGGTATATCCGATGAGTGAAAAGACAATAAAGAGTACAGCCCCAAAGCAAGTGATGAATTGAGCTTTTTGCCACACAACAGGATAAAATATTAATATTTAACCATCAAATTTATTCCCAATGAACAATCTGAAAAATTTGGCAATTTATATGGATCATATGAACGCCCACCTAATAGAATACTCTAATGACCCTGTAGAGACTATGACGGTTCATGACAAGTTTTCTCATGTAGTAAAAGAAGAAACCTTGAGCAAGAGCGAAAGCCTAATGCATAACAAGGAGCAACATGAACAAGCCTCTTATTATAAAGCCCTTGGCGAGATAATATTGAAATATGAGCATGTATTGCTTTTTGGCCCAACCGAGGCAAAAGAGGAACTTTTTAATCTATTGACTAAGAGCCATTTGTATTCAAAAATTAAGATTGAAGTAGCCCATTCAGATAAGCTGACTGAAAACCAGCAACATGCATTCGTGAAGGCGCATTTCAAAAATTATATGAATAGAGCTCATGCATAACTAATCTTTAATTCCATTCATCAGTTTCTAAAATCTACCATATGCCTGGTACTAATCTTTTTATTTTCCTGAGTAATACGCAGACTAATAATAATTACGAAGCCGGGTTTAGGCAAATTCTGAAAGAGAAAGACATTAATATCCTATCTGTTGTGGATTACCCTGAGTATAATTACGAAAATATTGCCAGGGAATTTGTAAGTGCCAGTGTAGATGGGTGTAGGGAAAAATACTATGTGCACGGCCCTGTGAAAATGTTGAAGGCTGTACAACACCAGTTGGAAGAATTGCAAAACAAACAATACTCAATAATCAACAAAGCATTTTAACACAATTTAATAAAACGAAAATGATTAATAACAGGCTTTCAAAAACGATTACTGTTGCCTTAAATGCACAGATTCTACAAGAAGCATATGCTGCCCAATTGTATTTATCTTATGGCGCATGGGCCGAAAATATGGGTCTTAGGGGTGTAGCACATTTTCTGTTTGCCCATTCTGTAGAGGAAAGGACTCATATGACCAAAGTAATGGATTATATTTTGAGCAGGGGGGCAGCGGCCACTATCACCGCCATCGGTGCTCCGCCAGCGAATCCAGATGACTTGAATACATGTTTTCAACAGATTTTTATTCATGAGGCTGATAACACAAAATCAATTTCTAAAGTCGTAAAAATGGCATTGGATGAGGAAGATTGGGCTACCTTCAATTTTATGCAATGGTTTGTAAAGGAGCAGGTAGAGGAAGAGACCCTGGTAATGAATATTCAAAATTCATTAAAAATCACTGGTGGTGCTAAAGTGCCTGGTGAGGAACTATATACTTTCGATAAGGATATGGGCAAATTGAAAGCCTAGGGATGTTGGTTAATCTATAAAATGTCCACTATTAAAACTACAGCACTTCTTAAAATGGGGAGTGCTTTTTTAATGTAGGAACTCACGAAACTGTTAATCCTGCAAATCATGGTTAGAGTATTGTAACAATATGGTAGCGTTATGTGCCACCTTTGGATAGTGAAATAACTCACAAATAAATGGATTTGAAATGAGAAAGATAATGATGATGGTGATGATGTTGGTATTGACATTAGGTGTTGCCAATGCACAGGATACTAAGATAAATGCTTGTGGAATTAAGAAATCAAAGGTATGCCGTCCATCTGGAGTAAAGGGAAAACCTATTTGTTATCCTACTAAATACGCCGAAAACTTTGCAGTTTGTAAAGGTAATAATGGTTATTTCATATGCTGTGAAACCCCCAATTATTACAATACCACCTTCGATAATTTTGCATTCCAGCCAGAGGGTAGTACCCAAAGATTCGAATACGACCAGGATAAAATTTACACTACACCTTCTGAAAAATATATTGATAAAACCATCCCTCAGAACCAATCTTATATCAATACTACCTATAGGGTGAAATAAATGTCTGGATTATAGTGTCGGGTTGAATTGTTTATCAATAGAGAAAATCAATTGTCGGGTTATGCCAGTAAAAGGTGCTAAAGTGATTAATGAGGATTTTATAGGGAGTACCTATTTTAAAGCTTTGCGGCTGTTTTTTGAATCAATAGCTGATGTGACCCGGTTCATAATGCAATTTTTTAGGGAGGTATTTTTACCTCCCTATGAGTTTAGCGAGTTCCTAAGTATTTCGTATAAGATTGGTTATAAATCCCTGCCACTAGTTATCATTACCGGTTTCATTATGGGGCTTGTACTAACAGTGCAATCTAGACCTACATTGGTGGAGTTTGGAGCCGAATCGTGGTTGCCGGCGATGGTTGCCATTTCTATTATCAGGGAGATTGGCCCGGTGATTACGGCACTGATATTTGCATGAAAGGTTGGTTCGGGCATAGGTGCAGAGTTGGCAAGTATGAAGGTAACTGAACAGATAGATGCTATGGAAGTTTCGGGGATAAACCCATTCAAATACCTGGTAGTTACCAGGGTTGTGGCAGGTATTATCATGTTGCCGGCCCTAGTGATAATAGGTGATTCAGTTTCTTTATATGGGGCTTATATAGGTTGCAACCTCAAGAGTGTAGTAAGCTTTCATTTTTTCTTCCTCCAGGTTTTTGAAAAGTTGACTTTTTCAGACATTTTTCCGGCTTTTATCAAAACCTTTTTCTTTGGTTTTGCAGTTACTATCATAAGTTGCTTTAAGGGGTATAATGCTAATTCAGGTACCGAAGGGGTGGGTGAAGCTGCAAATTCATCTGTTGTATTAGGGTCGTTGCTCATATTTATTATTGATATGATTGTAGTTCAGATAACAAGTTTATTAAACTACTCATAATGGAAAAAGTAGTAATAGCAATAGAACATCTCGAAAAGTCATTTGGCGCAAATGCTGTACTGAAAGACATAAATGTAGAATTGGAAAATGGTGAAAATCTGGTGGTATTTGGTAAATCGGGCAGTGGTAAGTCGGTACTCATTAAATGCCTGGTTGGGCTTATTACTCCAGATGCTGGTAAGGTAACCATACTCGGTGAGGATATATCAAAGCTGTCAATCAAGGAACTTAATGAGTTAAGGAAGAAGATAGGTTTCTTATTCCAAAGTGGGGCCTTGTATGACTCTATGACGGTGAGAGAAAATCTGATATTCCCGCTAAGGGGAGATAAAAAGTTGAAGGAAGAGGATAAAAATGCCCTGGCAGAGGAGGTTTTAGAGAATGTGGGCCTCAAAGAAGCCATTGATAAAATGCCTTCTGAATTATCGGGGGGTATGCGAAAGCGGGTAGGGTTAGCAAGGACACTGATTCTTAAGCCTGAAATTATCCTTTATGATGAACCCACTACAGGTCTTGACCCAATAACATCAAAGGAAATAAGCCAATTGATACTGGATGTGCAAAAAAAATACAAGGCATCTTCTATTATCATTACCCATGATGTAGCCTGTGCTGAAATCACCTCTAATAAAATGTTGATTTTGCGTGATGGCCTGGTATATGTATCAGGTACTTACCAGGAATTGGCAGCTTCGAAGGATACGTGGGTAGGTTCGTTTTTTAAATAATATACGCTATGAAAAAGACCGGGAATAAAATCAAGTTGGGAATATTTGTGTTTACAAGTGTACTGCTATTTATGGTAGGTATTTACTATGTAGGTCAAAAGCAGCAATTGTTTAGTAAGACCTTTACCATTAGCGGTATATTCAAAGATATTGGTGGCCTGCAAATAGGTAATAATATCAGGTTTTCGGGTATTAATGTAGGGGTTATCAGCAATATCGAGCAAATGACAGATACAACAGTAAGGGTAGGCATGCTTATCAACGAAAATACCCGGAAATTCATCAAGAAAAATGCCTTGGCGGTAATTGGTACTGATGGGTTGATGGGTAATAAAATGGTATCCATATTACCCCAGCCTGGTAACCTGTCTATAATAACTGATGGAGACAGGCTGGAGACCAAAGTACCTATAAGCATGGACGATATTATGCTAAATGTAAAGGTGACTAGCGAAAATGCGGCTGTTATTACTAGTGATCTTGCAGATATTATTGACAATATTCATGATGGACATGGTACGATTGGTAAATTGCTGATGGATAGTGCCTTTGCCCAGAATCTTGACCGGACACTGGTTAATATTAAGCAGGGTACAGGTGGTTTTAAGAAAAACATGGATGCCGCAAGCCATAATTTTTTCCTACGTGGCTTTTTCAAGAAGAAGGATAGGAAGTAGTATCTTAAATGTAAAATATACAAATAAAAAATGGAGAGCATAAATTGCTCTCCATTTTTCATTTAATGTTTGTTGTTACGACCTTCGTGTCGTCCGTTATCATGTCTGTCTTCATGCCTGTCATTCCTTCTGCGATTGTCATTCCTCCATGCTCCAGGCTGCCATCTATCACCTCTTCTATCATGCTTCCAACGGCCTTCGCGGAACCGGGCACCTTCGTGCGGTGGTTCGGCCCAGTGGCCCCCGCTGTATTCATAACGACCATCGTGTTCCCGCCAATCTTCATTTACCCAAACGTGGCGTGGACTAGGTTGTGTACTCCTTATGATTACAGGGCCTATGGGGCGAATATGCACATATATCTGGGCTGAACCAGTATACGCACCGCACGACATCATTATCGTACATGCCAGTAATATCTTTTGAAAACGTTTCATATTAATCAATTTTTTCCGCAACCTGCGGACCGGTTATGAATAAAATCCATTTAGCAAAAGTGATTCATTTTCATGCTGTTATTCTTATATTTTAAGTGATCTCTTTTGCATAATTGCTTTACAATCAATTAGTTTACGCATTTTATCTATCTGTGAATCATGCAAGTATTGGTTGTAGTAATGTAATGATTGAGGGTTGGAATAGAGCCATCTTTGCCAAGTGAAAATGAATTCACATAAAATAATTTGAAAATGAGTAATCTAACCGAGTTGAAGGGAAATTGGAACGAAACCAAAGGTAAATTGAAACAAAAATTCGCCATACTAACAGATAATGACCTGATGTTGGTAGAAGGTAAACAAGATGAATTGATAGGTAGGCTGCAGGTGAAACTGGGCAAAACCAAGGAAGATGTTCATAAAATAATATCTGAACTCTAGTATACACACCTCTATTAAGCATACCTCCCAATTATTCACAATAACAAACAATCAAAAAAATGAAAAAGTCAATTTCCATAGTTGCTGCAACTGTAATCTTGGGTGCAAGCATGGTATTTAGTTGCCAATCGCCATCAGAAAAGGTGGAAGATGCACAGGCTAATGTGGCTAAGGCCAATGACAATCTTGATAAAGCAAATGATGAATACCTTTCTGAAATAGAATCTTACAGGAAGACAAGTGCCGAAAAGATTGCTACTAACGATAAGAGCATGAAAGAGTTTGAGGCCAGGATAGAACAACAGAAGAAGGACGCTAAGGAAGATTATAAGGCCAAAATTACTGACCTGGAAAAACAAAACAGCGACCTTAAAAAGAAGATGGAAGACTACAAGGCTCAGGGTAAGGATAATTGGGAGGTTTTTAAATCTGATTTCAATAGGGATATGGATAATATAGGTAAGAAAATAGATGAATTAGGCAGTAAAAAATAGTCAAATCCCTGCTTTAATTGCGTGCCATAATTTGTAAAATAGCTCTCCCATGAAACATACGATGCTAATATTATTGACTTGCTTATTCACCCTTGGTGAATGTATAGGTCAGGATGGTGGAAAAGAAATTACCACATCGCATCAAAAACAGGAATTATTGTATGGATTGAAAATGGGTGCAAGTTATTCTGGCATAATAGGGTTAGGCACATCACAATATACCTACAGGATGGGCCTAGTATCGGGCTGTTTTGTTTCAATGCCAGTAAATGATAAATTGGGCTTGCAGCCAGAATTTCTTTTTTCTCAAACAGGGTTTAGGTATAAGGGAGTCATCAATGGCGAGGCATATGATATTATCAGGACCAATAGTTATTTCCAACTGCCATTGTACATAGTATACAAGCCTTGTGCGTCGATATCTCTTTTGATAGGCCCACAATGTTCCTTTCTAATTCAGGAAGATGATAAGGCTAAATTAATATCAGGTGTATTAATACCTGAAAATCGTAATGCGCATTCTGAAACGGGCAAATTGATTCCATCCATATCAGGCGGAATTGATTTCAATACCAGATGGATAGTAATAGGGGGCAGGGGTGGTGTCAATTTACTCAACTGTGTGCCTGGTGGAGGTGTCATTACAAATCAATATAAGAATCTTTGGACACAGGTGACAATTGGGTACAAATTCTCTTTGTAATATACATATTCACTCAAAAATATTTCTCACAATCAAACTCAAAAAATTAAAATGAAAATACTAAAAATCACATTCGTTATACTGCTGTCATTAATTGGTAGCCAGTCATTTGCGCAAACCAAAGCGCATAGGGAGCAATTTGGGAATACACTTAATCTTGGGGTGGGTATCGGCTATTATAGCTATATAGGTTATAGTACTCCTGTACTTCATGCCGATTTTGAATTCAATATTGCACACAATTTCACCCTTGCTCCATTTATTACTTATTATTCTTACTCTAACTACAATTATTGGGGATCAAATAATTACACCTATAAGGATTATTACTACCACGAAACAATAGTACCAATGGGTGTAAAGGGGGCGTATTATTTCGATGAATTGCTTGGCACTGGTCCTAAGTGGGACTTATACCTTGCAGGGTCATTAGGATTTACCTTGAGGAATACAACCTGGGATAATGGTTACTATGGCGAAAGTAATGTGAAAAACGAACCAGGTCCTTTGTTTCTCGATTTGCACATAGGTACTGAATATCATTTAACACACAAGGCAGGTATATTCATCGATCTTTCAACTGGTGTGTCAACTTTGGGATTGGCGGTGCATTTCTAGTCTAATTATCATTTAAAATATAAAAACACACAACATGGGAAATCTACTTTATATCATTGCAGTAATACTAGTTATAGGCTGGGCAGTAGGCTTTATAGGCTATAGCATGGGCGGACTAATACACATACTGCTGATAATAGCAATAGTTGCAGTTTTACTGAGACTAATTTCAGGAAGGAATCAAATATAATTTCACTCAAAGCAATTAAAACAATACAAAATGAAAAAGATAACTTTTGGCTTAATGGTATTCGGTATGAGCCTCGCCATGGCACCACAAACTACGCATGCTGCATATATTAAAGCAACCGCAGATGCTACCACCACATTAACTTCTTATGCTCCTAAGGCAGAGGTATTAGAAACCCGCCTTGCAGAAATTAAGGCGACGAATACTGACGACATGAGTAGG
>CANGSR010000032.1 GCA_947456055.1 Chitinophagaceae bacterium | reverse complement strand
TTCCTTCATATCGTCAGCATTAAATCGCATAGATGTAGTGTAGGTTTTATATGCAGTAGTATCATTTTCCTTCAGGTGGTCGTATAAATGACCGCGAGCAACCGAACCTTCAACAGGTAAGCGGCTAGACATACTGTCAGAAAAATTCGGATTGGATGTATAAGCATCATAAGCAACCGAGTAAGTCATATCGGGTGCATAAATGTGACCCGGTTTACGACGCATGTTACCTGAGTCGCAAGACGCCAGGCCTAGCGATAATCCCAGGCTTACTACAACTATGCTTTTAATCTTGTTCATATTCAAAGTAAAAAGTAAAAAGTAAAATGTCAAAACAAATTTGCATTTAGGAAAACTACAGTTATTATTTCTGAGTCCCTTTAATCAAACAAGTGAACTATCCCGCTGCTAATTCGTATGGTTCCTTTTTATCCCAACGGCCATACCACCATCCTGCTTCTGCTGTCTGAACCGAAGTTTCTTTAGCACCTGTGCTTTTCAGGAACTTAATCACCTCTTCTTCCTTCATATGTTTGGTGATTTCAATAACCATGACAAACATATCGTCACTCTGCCTTGGGTGGAAAACATGTTTCTTAACACCTGGCATAATTTGATTCAAATAGCAAAATGTCAATGTCATACCTACTGCTGCAAATAAAACTGTCAACTCGAAGGTAATTGGAATCCATGCTGGAAGGGCAAAGTGTGGTTTACCACCATATACTATTGGCCAATCAGATGTATAAATCCAGGAAATAAATCCTACTGCTGTTGAAGTTCCACACAAGCCATATATAAAGCCTGCAATGTGAAGGTCAGTAACTTTTAATCCCATTGCTTCATCAAGACCGTGAACCGCAAATGGAGTAAAGATATCGTGTATCTTATACCCGCTACTGCGTACTTTCTTGACTGCAGGAAATAAAACTGCCTCATCATCAAAAGCCGCAACTGCAAATTTTTTTATAGCCATTTTTTACAAATTCAATATCAAAAATTCAAAAACCAGATAAAAATTTAATCCTGTTTATCTATTACTCTTTAATCAATCTTAGTGGTGCGCCACTACTTCATCATGATGCTCTTCTTCGTGGTGTGCATGCTGTGACTGGATAAATTCACTCTCATCCATATCTTCAATAGCCTGCATATCCCTCTTGTAATTATCACCAGATGTTTTCAGTACGAACTTGATTTCAGCTACTGCAATTACAGGGAAGTATTTAGCGAACAAGAAATAACATGTAAAGAACAAACCGAAAGTACCTAAGTAGAAGCCAACTTCAGGCCATGTTGGGCTATAGTATGCCCAGCTTCCCGGAATCCAATCGCGGTAAGTAGAGGTAACGATGATTACGAAACGTTCGAACCACATACCAATGTTCACCACAATTGACATAAAGAAGGTGAAAGGAACGTTACGACGAAGTTTCTTTACCCAGAACAACTGAGGAGATACCACGTTGCAAGTCATCATGGCCCAATAGCTCCACCAATATGGACCCATGATACGCCATTGGAATGCTGCCATCTCGCCCCATGATTGTGAGTACCAGGAGATGAACAGCTCTGTAAGGTAGGCAACACCTACTATTGAACCCGTAAGTACAATGATTTTATTCATTGCCTCAAGGTGACCGATAGTAATATATTCTTCAAGGTGAAGAATCCTACGGGTTAATACCAACAGGGTATTTACCATCGCAAAACCCGAGAATACCGCACCAGCAACGAAGTATGGAGGGAATATGGTAGTGTGCCATCCTGGAATAACTGAGGTAGCGAAGTCAAAAGATACAATAGTGTGCACTGAAAGTACCAGTGGTGTAGACAAACCGGCTAATACAAGAGAAAGAGCCTCGTGCCTCTGCCAGTTTTTAGCAGAACCTGTCCAACCGAAAGAAGCAACACCATATAATAGCTTACGTAATTTGGTTTTTGCCCTGTCACGTATCAATGAGAAGTCAGGAACAAGACCGCAATACCAGAATAAAAGAGAAACGGTAAAGTAAGTAGATATCGCAAACACGTCCCAAAGAAGTGGAGAGTCGAAGTTAGGCCAAAGTGGACCACGGCTATTAGGTAAAGGTAATACCCAGAAACCATCCCATACGCGACCCATGTGCCAAATTGGGAACTGTCCCGCACACATTACCGCAAAGATGGTCATGGCCTCAGCAGCCCGGTTCACACCGGTACGCCAGCCCTGACGGAAAAGTAACAAGATAGCGGAGATCAGTGTACCAGCGTGACCGATACCGATCCACCATACGAAGTTGGTGATATCCCAACCCCAACCAACTGTACGGTTTACTCCCCATGTTCCTAATCCCCAATATACAGCCCAGCTAACGGAAAATAATCCATAGCATAAGAGGATAATGGAAAAGAAAAAACCCACATACCACATGCGACCCGGCTTGCGCTCAATAGGGCCTATAATATCTTCAGACACTTGATGATAAGTCTTATTACCATCTACCAGTGGCTCCCTTACAAACGATTCGTACTTAAGATGCATAGCACGTAATTAGTATTTTTTAGTTGTGAAGGAACAACGACTATAATCATTGTCCCCTCAATTTCAATATATCAAAAAACCTTCAAAACTCTTATTCTATATCCCTGGTACTTTTACCGGGATGGCCGATACCTATTAAATATGATATTTAAGCAGGTCGTTCTTCTTCTCATCAAGTGCACTGATTTCGTCAGTGTTCCTGATTTTCGCCAGATAGTTAACATTTGGCAGAACGTGTAAGTGCTCTAATACATAGAAGGTACGCTCCATCTGCTCGTCTTTCCTCAACTTAGCAATATTGCTGTTAACGTCTTTTACGTTACCAAATACTATTGCATCAGATGGGCAGGCTTGCTGACAAGCTGTTTTAACAGCACCATCCTTCATTGGGTGACCTTCTTTCTTAGCACCCAACTTAGCTTCTTGCAGACGCTGAACGCAGAAAGTACATTTCTCCATTACACCACGGCTACGTACAGTAACATCAGGGTTAAGAACCATACGTGTGAGGTTATCATTGATATCATCACGACGGCCATCTTCATAAATATTGTCATCGAAACAATCAGCACCATTCCAATCCATCCAGTTGAAGTGACGTACTTTGTATGGACAGTTGTTGGCACAATATTTAGTACCGATACAACGGTTATAAGCCATTTGGTTAAGACCTTCTGAGCTATGGTTGGTTGCAGATACCGGACAAACGTTTTCACAAGGTGCGTTATCGCAATGCTGACACATCAAAGGCTGGAAGATAGTCTGGATGCTATCCGGATCATCTGACATACCACTGAAATAACGGTCAATACGAATCCAATGCATTTCGTGGTTTTTCAATACATGGTCTTTACCCACGATTGAAACGTTGTTTTCAGCCATACAACCTATTACGCAAGCACCACAACCGGTACAAGTATTCAAGTCGATTGACATTCCCCACTTAACACCTTCATACTGATAATTAGTATAAAGAGTACCATTTGCCCTGAAACCTTCTTCAGATGTAGAATCAAGAATTTTTTCTTCCTTTGACTCCTTACCTTCTTCAAGCCATGGAACATGGGTGAACTCAGCTATTTCATTACCACGCTCTTTCAATAATACTTTAGGGTCTTTGCTAAACTCCTCAAGTGTATATTCATAAACTACAGGGCGGGCCTCGTAGCTACTATGTGTCTGTGTGATGGCAACATCATACTTATCTTCAGTCCTGGTAACAGTAACTTCAGCATTTGATTCAACTGTAGTACCATTGAACACCCTGAAAGGATAAGCATTTTTACCGCCTTTTTCGTTGCCCTTTGTTTCATCGCTTGCAGCAGCACGGCCTACTTTCTTATCACGACCGAAACCAACTGCTATTGCAATAACATCATTGTGCATACCTGGTACTACAACTACCGGTAAGGTAACTGAGTAACCATTAGCACCCTTCACGGTAACTACTCTCTTCTTAGAATCAACTTCGGTGAATCCGTCCATTTCGCAATCAAACTCTTTCGATTTTGAACGCTTAGGAGAAACCATTACGTAGTTGTCCCAGGTAGCTTTAGTGATTGGATCAGGCATTTCAAGCAACCATGGGTTATTACTCCATGCACCACCTGTACCAATTCCAATTTTTTGGTAAACAACCAGTTCTAAACCTGAACCAGCTTTCTTCTCACCTATTTTAGCGATAGCATCATTAACGTTACCATTAAATGCTGCACCACCATTTGGCATATCGCCCATAGGCTCTATAATACCATCCTGAAGTGCTTTGTCAAATGTTTCCTGGCCACCTAATTTCTTCATCCAGTAGTCCTTCCACATTTCAAGGTAGGTAGTAGTTGCACCAGCCCATGTTAAAAGGCTATCAGCAAGACTACGTGTTTTGAATAATGGAGAAATACCTGGCTGCATTAAGCTAAAATGATTAGCACGTGGCTCAGCATCACCCCAACTTTCTAGGAAGTTGTGATCAGGAACTACATAAGTACATTTTTGTGCTGTTTCATCCATCCTATCAGCAAAAGATACTGATAATGGAACTTTTGATAGAGCAGCAACAAATTTCTTATTATCGAAATAATCGTAAGCTGGGTTAACACCGTGTAAAAGAACTGATCCTACCTGGCCGCCTTCCATAGCAGCAACCATATCAACCATGTCCTTATCAATACCCTGCCTGTAGTTACTTGTAGTAACCCAGTTAACTGTAACGCCATTTGCACCAATCTTATCATTGATAGCATTAACCACAGTTTGGATATGAACATCATTTGCACCACAAACTACCAAGCCATTACCTTTCTTAAGGTCGGCAGCAGCATTTGCTATCAGCTTATTGAGGTTTTTAGAACTCAATGAAGGCTGGGTACCATTTACAACAGCATTATAGAGAGCAACAGCAACAGCACCTTTTTCTGACGGACGGCAGGTAGCCCTGTAATCAGCGGCAGCACCAGTAGTTGTCTGGGTAGGTTCAAATTGGTAGTGCTTTGATAATTTTAATTCTTTAGCACTTATTTTACGTCCTTTAGAATAGCCTTTAGCATATTCAATAGGAGAAAGCCATGTACCTAAGAAATCAGCACCAATACTTACAATAGTCTGGGCTTTATCAAAATGGTATCCAGGTAAGGTTTTCTTACCATAGCAGGCTTCGTTTGCCAATAAACTTCCAGAGAAAGAATTGGCATCATAAGTAATGTGCTTAATATTTGGGTATTTGGCAAGGAACTGGCCAATTACTTCTTTTACAGTAGGACTTATAATAGTACCTGTAACCAAATAACCTGGTTTACCTGCAAGTCCTTCCTTTATTGCCTTATCAGCAGCATCGAAAGTAACTTCATTACCAGTACCATATGGGTGGCGGATACGTGCCTTGTCGTATAAATTCAATACAGAAGCCTGAACCCTGGCTGAACTACCACCCTTAGAAATTGCAGACATTTCATTGCCTTCAACTTTAATAGGGCGGCCATCTCTTGTTTTGATAACGATAGCGCAATAATCGCCACCATCAACAAAAGTAGATGCATAGTAATTAGGTACACCGGGCACAATATCTTCTGGCTTAATAGCATAAGGTATTGCTTTACGTACCGGCATTTCGCAACTGGCAACAACAGTAGCTGCCAAGGTGCTGAAACCTAAGAATTTCAAAAAATCGCGGCGAGGCGTAGAAGCGCTCATTAAGCTTTCGCTTAAATCGAAAGGCAACTCTTCTTTAAACTCATTTTCCACTACTTCTCTTTTTTCAGTAATGTTTTTGAGATCTTCCAGTCCCGACCAATATTGTTTTTGACTCATATTGCAAATTCAAAATTCAAAATTCAAAAATCTTAAAATCCCTTTAGAATATCATCTCCTGATTGAACAGGGATTATTAATAGTGACATTTCTGGCACTCAGTACCACCCATTTCAGCTTCTGTAACACCTGTACGCTTGCCTTCTTTCAACTCCTGATGGTATTTCTCAAAAATACTGTAGTAGTTGTTGGCACCGAACTGTACTTCTGTCTGACGGTGGCAGTTGATACACCAGCCCATTGATAATGGAGCGAACTGGTAAACTTCATCCATTTCCTGGATAGGACCATGACAACGCTGACACTGTACCTTACCCACCTTCACGTGCTGTGCGTGGTTGAAATATACGTGGTCTGGCAGGTTGTGAATCTTAACCCACTGAATTGGGGTAGCCATGATATTTCCTTTAGCATCACGGTTATAATCTTTCTTAACAGGATCCCAACCAGCATACTTATATAATAACTGTATCTGCTCAGTACCATTGATTTCTTTTCCTTCAGCAGTTTTAAGTGCATAAGACTCAGCACCAGTGTAAGAATTGATTTGTTTGTGGCAGTTCATACATACATTGGTAGAAGGAATCATTGCCTGGCGGCTCTTTTCAGCACCAGCATGGCAATATAAACAGTTAACCTGATTGATACCGGCATGTACTTTATGAGAGTAGAATAATGGTTGTAATGGTTGGTAGTTCTGTTGGCGACCTTCGTTGATGGCTCCATTTACAATCCAGTAACCAGCAAGGATGAATAAAACTATTGCTGTTACAGCTATTACAAGCTTACTTCTATATAATGGAATTTCTTTGTCATTAGGAACACCTTCTACACTATTGGCAGCACGACGAAGTGAAGAATTTGCACGCCATAATATAACCGCTAATACAAGTAATGTAAGTGTAAGAATAGAATATATCCAACCGTTGTCGTTTGAACCGGCAGTTTCTTCACCTCCCTTAGGAGCAGGTGCAGCAGCTGGAGGTGCATACGCATCAACATAAGCAAGGATTGCATCGATCTCCTCATTTGATAATTGTGGGAATGGAGTCATTACCACTTTACCAAACTTGTTGAACATGGCAACCGCAGTTGGGTCACCAGCAGCAACAAGGGTCTGTGAGTTCTTCACCCATTTGTGACCCCACTCCTTATCAGGGAATGTTTTGTCAATGTCTTTCAACGCCGGCCCGGTCGCATCCTTCAACGGATTGTGACAAGATGCACAGTTTGACATGAATAGTGCTTTCCCATCTGGCGCAGCAGATGCGGAAAAATTGCATAGAAGCAAAACAATAAAAAACGCGAATGCGCTACGAGAGCAAATTCTAAACAGAGGCTTTAATGATTCTGGCACAGGAATAAATTTGAAAATTAACTTTCCTTTATATAAAAGCGGAGGCAAAACTACAAACAATCTGTAAAACTTGCACACATTTTTTGAAAAATATTTTTCAGTACTGGCGCGGGTTTCAGCGGATTTTTGCTATAAATATAATTGTAATATTATTTAGGCTACTGACGAAAATCACCTGTAAGCCACTATTCAATTTTGCAACTATTTATCTATGGGCTTATAGAGGCTAACTATATTATACTCAAAGCATATTATATTAATGTTATGTTTTAATAAACATATGCGTTTGTTTTTTGTGCATTAGACCAACTAATTTAGCCCTAAATACTTAGATACTACCAGTGCGTCCACCATCCACCGGGATAGAAGTACCATTCACGTAAGCCGCGGCAGGTGTAGCTAAGAAGGCAACCATAGCAGCAATCTCGCCAGGAAGTCCGAACCTTTTTGCCGGCACCTCTTCCATCATTTCATGCTCTACATCTTCTCTACTTCTACCTGTTTTAAGCGACTTATTGTTGATGATATTTACCAGCCTTTCAGTAGACGTAGCACCAGGAAGCACGTTATTTACCGTAATTCCAAAAGCACCAAGCTCATTAGCCATGGTTTTGGCCCATGAGGCAACTGCACCACGAATAGTATTGGAAACACCTAAATCCTTCAAAGGTATCTTTACTGATGTTGAAATAATATTTATGATTCTTCCCCATTTTTTTTGCTTCATACCCTCCATTACAAGGGTGGTAAGGATATGATTGCACAAAAGATGCTGCTGGAAGGCCGCTAAAAATTCTGAAGGCTTTGCATTACTTGCCGGTCCGGCAGCCGGGCCACCGCTGTTATTCACCAGGATATCTACATTATTACTGGTTAAAAACGCTGCAACAACCTCGCCCAGGTGTTCGGGCTGGCTATAATCGGCCACCAGGTAAGTGTGCATTTGGGTTCCTGCCTGTGGAAGAGTGGCAACTGCCACCTTCAATTTTTCTTCGTTTCGTGAAATAAGCACACAATCTGCACCAAGGGCAGCTAATTCCTGCGCCGATGCCAATCCTATTCCTTGTGTACTCCCCCCTATTAAGGCTGTCTTGCCCGATAAATTGAGTGATAACATAATGGGACAAAATTAGTTTTTAAAAGCAAATGGCAGAATATTTCATTTGCAATAGGCCAATTGGATGTTTCGTTTCTTATTTATTCGGGTTTATGCTAGCAATAAACTGCACTAAATATTAATTCAACTGAGCAAACTAAACCCTAGTAATATAAATGAAATGATAGAACCTAACCTAACCAATCGAGCTATAGACAAATAAAATCTATATTGATGAGGTTTAATTGAACCAAAGGAATTAACTTGCACCAAATTGAACACATGAAAAAAATATTATCATTCTTGCTGGTAACATTGTTTGCAGCAACATCTTTATTTGGTCAGGACTCAAAGAAAAAAGAAAGGGCTAGTCCTCATGAAACCATTAGTGGTAACAATATGAAAATCACCTATGGCCGTCCGTATATGAAAGGACGTGTGATTTTTGGCAACCTTGTAGAACTAGATAAGGTTTGGCGCACTGGTGCTGATGAAGCTACTGAAATTACTTTCGAAAAAGACTGCGCTATTAATGGCAGGAATGTAAAGGCAGGTACCTATACTTTATTTACCATCCCTGGTAAAGTAGAGTGGATGCTTATTCTGAATAGCAAACTAGGACAGTGGGGCGCTTATAGCTACGAAGAAAACAAGAAATACAATGTCATTGAAGCTGCATTGGGCAGTAAAGACCTTGCAACTCCAGTAGAACAATTTACCATTAAAATAGAAAATGATGGCGTAAGAATGGAGTGGGAAAAGAAAAGTGTATTCTTTGGAGTACAGTTTTAATTAGCTCAACCAAAATATTAAAAAGGGGTTGCCTCAATGGGGCAGCCCCTTTTTAATATAATACTTATCCGAATTCACCAAGTGAACACTGCCACTGGATGATTTTAAGGCTAAATGATTGTTACTAAATCATCAATAAAACTACAATTATAATATCTTAACATCAAGTTCAAATATTTTTAATGGGGACGTAACAGCGGCTTAACACGACAAATCTAATTTGCCCCCAAACTAAAATATTGAAAATGATGAAAAAATTACAATCATGTTTATTAGGCTTTGCGGGCATAATGCTACTGCAAACCAATGGCATTGCACAGGTGACCGGACCAAGCTCATCGGCATCTCCCTACCTTGTGCCAACTGCCACTGGTGTTACCTTCACATCGGTCCTAACCACCGGAGATTCTATTGGAACATATAAAATGTGCGGAACGCCTGATGGCCTTGGCGCATTCGACAATGGTGATTCAACATTCACCTTGTTAATGAACCATGAATTCACTAATCTGGTAGGTGCCACCCGCACTCACGGCTCAATAGGTGCTTTTGTATCAAAGTGGGTAATTAACAAATCGACCTTGGCAGTGGTAAGAGGCGGCGACCTTATGCAAAGCGTAGCCCTATGGAATACTGCTACCCACAGCTACATTACTTATAATGGTGCTTACCCTTCTACCTCAGCTGCTATCAACAGATTCTGCTCGGCTGACCTTGCACCTGTTTCAGCCTATTTCAATAGTAAAACAGGAAAAGGTACTACACAACGTATATTTTTGAATGGCGAGGAAGCAGGCAATGAAGGCCGTGCCTTCGGCCATATTGCTACTGGCCCTAATGCCGGAAAAACATATGAACTACCATACCTTGGGAAATTCTCTTGGGAAAATGCCTTGGGAAGTCCCATTGAAAGTGATACTACAGTTGTAATAGGACTTGATGATGCAACCCCTGGCCAGGTATATGTGTATATGGGTTCAAAATCAACTACTGGTACTGAAATTGAAAGAGCAGGCCTATCTAATGGCAATCTTTATGGAATTACAGTAGCAGGTATGGTTACAGAAATTAATAGTGTTACCCCAACTCCGGGCACTGCATTTACCCTTACTAACATGGGTAATGTACAGGCAATGACAGGTGCTGACCTTAACACTGCCAGTAACACCACAGGTGTTACTACATTCCTTCGCCCTGAAGATGGTGCATGGGATCCTTCTAACCCAAATGATTTCTACTTTGCAACAACCAATGCATTTGCAGCAAACAGCCGCCTATGGAGATTGAGGTTTAATAATGCAAGAAACCCAGCACTTGGTGGTACTATTACAGCTGTTCTTGATGGTACTGAAGGCCAAAAAATGTTTGATAATCTTACAATTGACAATTACGGACATATCCTGCTTGTAGAAGACGTAGGTAACAACGCACACATGGGCAAATTATGGCAATATACAATTGCTACAGATGCATTGATGCAAATCGGTGTACATGATTCTACACGTTTCCTAACTGGTGGTTCACGTTTCCTTACACAGGACGAAGAAGCTTCAGGTGTTCTTGACATGGAAACAATATTAGGCCCTGGCAAATTTATATTTGTTGATCAGGCACATTATGCTACTACTACAGAATTAGTAGAAGGCGGCCAGCTTTTAGTTGGTTTCAATCCTGATACGTACAATGCAGCTCCTGAAATTAATGTTGCAGGTAATAGTGTATCAATTATTGACGGCGACAACACACCTACCGCAGCTGATTATTCATACCTTGGTGATGTTAACCTTGGTTATTCTATCACAAAATCGTTTGTGATTAATAATACCGGTGCTGGTAGCCTCGTGATATCAGGTATCAACTTCACAGGTTTGAATGCAGGCGATTTTTCTTTGGCTACAGTACCTACTTTCCCAGTAACCGTAGCTGCTGGAGGCAACTATACTATTACAGTTAAACTTTCTCCTACAGCAACTGGCACAAGATTGGCAACAATTAATATTGTGAACACCGATGTTACAGAAAAGAACTACGACTTTGCTATAAGCGGAGGCGCTGCAACTCCTGAAGTGGACGTAGATGCAAATAGCTACAAAATTTTTGATGGTGATATTACTCCAGGAACAGCAAACAATACAGACTTCGGAAATGCAACATTGGGTACATCAATCAATAAAGATTTCAATGTAAGAAACACTGGTTCTGGTTCACTGAATGTGTCAGGCATTACTTTCGGTGGTACAAACGCAGGCAATTTTGCACTGGTAGCTCCTCCTACTTTCCCTGTTTCAATTGCCCCATTTGGTTCTATGACATTTACCGTCAAATTTTCCCCATCAGCAATCGGCACAAGGAATGCCACACTTTACATTGCAAATGATGACCTTGACGAAAGCACTTACGACTTCTCAATCCGCGGAAACGGAGTGGACTCAATACATCACAACACTAGCGTAGCTTCAATAAACACTGCTTCACAAACAAGGCTTTACCCTAACCCTGCTACTAACGAAGTTGTTTATGAATTGGAAATGAACGAGAACTCAATGGTTGCTATCCAGGTGACGGATATCCAGGGTAAGAACGTGTTACCTGTTATTTCAAAACAGCTTTTGGCAGGAAACAACAGTATTGTCATCAATACTTCTGACTTAAGCAACGGGCTTTATTTTGTAAAAACTACCGATGGTACTTCAACATCAACTACCAAGTTGGCGATTTTAAAATAATTCATCTGTAAATAAATCTATTTATTTCGCTAAGAGGCTGTCTCCAAAATATGGGACAGCCTCTTTTTTTAATACATGAATCATTGAAGGGTAATAATGCAAAACGGAAAAATCGCAAGATAGAATTACCAATATACTATCTCCCTCTTAGTAATTGATGAGGGTTCCTCATTTTTAAGTGTGGTGCGCTGGATCCAGTTGCCATTGGCATCACTTGCCGTATATTCATAACCAATCTCAAATTTCAGGCCATGATGAGAGTCGTATTCCTTTATTGATATTTCATGACCCTGGGGGTCGAACTTCGAATTTGCCTTTAGGAAAAGTATGCCAAATTCATTATAACTATCCTTAACCGAACGGTTGCCTTTTATGTCAAATTTCGACAACACCTTCATAAACTCCTTGCCCGACACATCAAAATTATGCTCTTCAGTTTTGTTACCCATATCATCAAATACATAGGCAACCTTCACTATCAGGCTACTATCTGCTTTATACCTTCTTTCTTCTATTAAAACGCCGGTGGTGTCATTATATACAAATAGCGCCCTGGATAACAATGTTCCCTTGGCTGAATAAGTACAATAGTCTATGAGGTTACCTGTGTCGTTATACCGCGCCACGGTTTTATATTTCAAACTATCTCCATTAGCATTATACTCTATCTCGGTAATGGTTTTGGCCATGCCCTTAATTTTTTGACGGGTCAGGTCATTTTTCGCTTGGGCTATCAAACAAAAAGCTAAAAGCAATAGGCTAAAAAAGTATCTCATTAGTTCAGTATTGTAGAATAACCAAAATTACACCACCCTGCCTGAAATCACAAATAGGATTCAATTTGGCTGATTCCGAAAATGAAATTTTCCACCTATTTTTGGAATTATTCCATTTTGCGGAATTTTACAAAATCATGCCAAAGCTGAAACCCTTTACTGTAGAGGATTTCAGCTTTTTTGGCATTGTGGCATCTGGTTTGCAATTGTATTGGCAACATAAGAAAACTGAGAATCAAATAGATAACCAATACAATTTCCAAAGCAATGCTCATCACACTCATCATCATCAAGATAGTAGCCTGGATTAAAGGCGTACCTGCCACAACCCTTTCAAAACAAGTTTTTGAGGGTTTACAAAGCAAGTTTGCTGCTGTTTTTTACTGGTCAGTACCAGCCACTATTTAACATTCTCATTACTTAAAGGAAATACAGAAACAATAATTTTGCAACCAATACAAATAAATCAGAACAGCCAATGTTAGTTTTAGCCATCGTAGCCTGCACAGTTGATAAAGTATTATTCAAGAAAGGCAATTTTCGTTATTCACGTAAAAAATAATTCCAACATATCTACTTTTTCAACCTATAGGGTATTTCACCCAAACAGGCAATGCACTAAATATTGATTATAAAAGCCGGAATCCCGTTTATTTTGTAGTTTTATTCCCAATGCGGTTTTTATGAGCCGTTGGCATAAATGAATAATAAACATTTCCTGGCAATATTGCTGAGTACCACCTTTGCCCTCATGGTGGTTGCATTGTATAATGGTTTCCCACTTGCTGAGGGCGATACGGGAGCCTATATACAACAGGCAATTTACCCACACTTCGCCCCCGACCGTACTCCATTTTATGGCATTTTCCTTCGAATTACCAGCCTTTGGCGGTCGCTTTGGTTTCCTGTTTTTGCACAATGTCTGTTGTTGGGGTTTTTAATAATACAATTCATAAGCAAGGTAGACCCAATAGGCAATAAACTTAATCCAAATACCAGGCGCTTACTATTAATAGTTTTAGCTATTGTATCGCTTACCTGCGCACCATGGGTAGCAGCCTACCTTATGCCCGATGTTTTTGCCGGCATCTTATTATTGGCTATCCTTCTTTTCATTACCACCCCGGCAGGTAACAAGATTTCTACTCTTTATACAATCTTTATCCTTGGCTCTCTAATCATACATAACTCTCATTTTCTCATTACCCTTCTATTTGCGCTTGCCCTACTGGCTTATTCATTTAAAGGCAAAGAAATGCTTTTGGTGAAACGTAGCCTTGTCCTTGTAGGGTTATGCTTTATTACCTGGGCCACTCTATCTGGTATGAATGCCGCAAAAAAATATGGATTTGTGTTCTCAAGGGGCAGTAACATTTTTATGGTAGCTAAGCTTGCCGAAACAGGTATACTCAATATCTATCTGGATGAAAACTGCCCAAAGAATAACCTGAGATTATGCAATTATAAAACCCAGATACCCCAAAGCCTCAGTGAGTTTTTATGGCTCGATACCAGCCCTCTTAACCAAATGGGTGGGTGGGATAGCTGCCGAAACGAATATGCCACCGTGGTGCACGATGTGTTTACTTCTCCCCGCTACCTGCTGATGTTTGCCCAAAAGACGGCTACTGGCACATTAAAGCAACTTACAGAAGTACAAGTTAGGGACAAAATACAATCGGAAGGACAGGATAAGCAACCATCTAAAAAGGTACGCCAGTTTTTTGGTGATGAGTGGAGGGAATTCAGCATGTCTAAACAAAATACCGAATTACTAACTGCTACCAGTTGTAATTATGTATACATGCTTACCTTCCTATTGACCACTATATGGATATTGTTCTTTGCATCGCAGGTGATCAGTAAGGAGGTAGCCTTCCTATATGGCTGCATCCTTGTTTTCTTTGTATTGAATGCATTTGTTACTGCCACATTCTCCACAATTAGTTACAGGTACCAGTACCGGATTTTCTGGATTTTGCCAGCTACTAACCTTATTTTGATGATAAAATACTATTGGAGAGCCATAAATGAACCATTTTTAGAAAAAAACAGGGCCGAAAAATAAGAATTACTTAATTTTATTTTTTCAAATAGAATTTCTTCCTTACTTTCGCAAAAATATTTTAGGTATAACATGTTTGCAATAGTTAATATAGCAGGTCAGCAATTCAAGGTAAAGCAGAATGATGAATTGTTTGTGCACCGCCTGAAGGGAAATACCGGTGATAAAGTAGAATTTTCTGAAATCCTCATGGTAAGTAATGAGGGACTGGTAACAGTAGGTACTGGCGCTAAGAAAGTGCAGGCTGAAATTATAGACCATCTGAAAGGAGATAAGGTAATTATCTTTAAGAAAAACCGCAGGAAAGGTTACCAGAAGAAAAATGGTCACCGCCAGTGTCTTACAAAGATAAAAATCAACGCAATCGCTTAATTTTAACCAACAATAGTAATTATAAATAATGGCACATAAGAAAGGGGAAGGCAGTGTTAGGAACGGCCGTGACTCCCATAGTAAAAGACTAGGTGTGAAAATCTTCGGAGGCCAACCAGCTATCACAGGCAATATCATTTTACGTCAGCGTGGTACTAAGTATCATCCTGGTGATAATGTAGGTCTTGGTAAAGATTTTACAATATTTGCACTTACTGACGGTCTTGTTGAATTCCGCAAGACCCGTACGAAAAACATCGTATCAGTAAAGGCTACTTCCGAAATGGCTACAGCTTAATTGCTGGCCCTTAGGCATAAGTAATCCCAACCTGGCATATTATACATATAAGAAAGAGACAGCATCACTGTCTCTTTCTTTATCTTTATGTGTGTAAATGAGTGATTTATACCAGGCTAGATCAAGACAAATCATTTAGGAAATAATCCCGTTCTTTATAGCATAAAGCACCAGGCCTGCTGTATTCCGTACACCAATTTTCTCAATCAGCGTTTTCCTTATTCCCTCTATAGTTCGTGGACTGAGAAAAATTTCAGCGGCAATTTCGGCATTGGTCATTTCCTGGCATACTAGTTTCAGCACCTCCAGTTCACGCTCGTTGAGGTTTACTGTATTCTTTATTTTGGCATTGCCATTATGATCCTTAGTAATGGATTTCAACATGGTTTTGCTCACCAGGTGGTTGAAATAATAATCATTGTTGTATACGGTATGTATGGCCTTTTTAATTTCATCGGGCTCCGCATTTTTTAGCAGGTAGCCATTAGCCCCATGCTCCAACAGGTGGATGATAAAATGCTCATCGTCAAATGAGGTAAGCATCAGTATCTTAATGTGCGGGTATTTTTCATGCAGGCAAATGGTGGTTTCTATCCCATCCATCTCAGGCATTTTAATATCCAGCAATATTACATCTGCTTTTAGTTTTTCCAGCAGCTTCAATAGCACCTTGCCATTTTCGGCTTCACCTACCAGTGACAATTTGGGGTCATCTGAAATGGCATATTTCAGGCCTTCCCTGAAGATTTTGTGGTCGTCGGCAATAATGTAATTGATGATAGACATGAGACTTTTGTTTTTAGGATGTAAAGGGTATAGAAACAATAGTATTAAACCATTGCTCATTTACCTGTGAATAGCTTATACCTGCATTTATTGATTTCAGCCTGTTGAGGATGTTCTTAAGGCCAATTGACCCCTTCTTGAAAATTTGTTCCTCATACTCCTCGTGCGACATACCCTTGCCATCGTGGCTTAATTTAATGCTAATGCCCGTATCTCCATTAGAGGTATGCATAATGATATGGCTCGCTGAGGAATGCTTCAGGATATTGGTAATCAATTCCTGGCTAATACGGTATGCAGCTAACGATGCATAATCACTAAGCCTGGCCAATTTCCCGTCTCCAATAAATTCAAATGAAACAGCCCCGCTACGGTTGATAGTTTCTACGTGGCTTTGTAGCAATACTTCAAGCCCCAGGTGCTGTAAGGATACCGGCTGCAACTTGTGCGAAATATTTCTTATCTTATTGATGCTTTCATCCAGCAGTCCTTTGCTGTAGAGGATACTTTCTTCCTTATAGGGTTTATCATCGTTTTTATATAGGTAAAGCCGGGCTGAGGCCAGTGTGGCAACCACATCATCGTGCAGTTCGGCGGCTATCCTGTTGCGCTCCTGCTCCTCACTGGTGATGGATGCACGTATTAGTTCCAATTCCTTTTCTTCATTAATTTTCTTAAGTTGAATCTGGTGCGCTATTACACGCCGCTGGTAGAGTACTACGAAGAATATAATACCTATAGATAATATAAGTAAAGCCAAAGTACCAAAAACAACAAGTAACTCCATGGCAAGTATCAGGGATTTTTAGAAGTCAATGCTAAGGTAAGCACTAAAAATTCTAAAATGTTAATACTGCATGCAATTGGTTGCCATAAATTATTTAACAATGCAAGATTTGTTACCCATAAAAAATCATAAGATAAAATCAAAAACAACATACCTGAGCCATATATGAGAAAGGCAATATTTGCCCAGAAAATAGCAGACTTTTCTATGAAAATAATTTTCTGCTCTTTTATTATTGTATAGAAACCATTTAGGCTGTATAGAATATAGGTGAAATAAAAAAACATGGCTGCACTAAGACTGAGACCTTTGGAAAGATGGTGAAAGTCGGTCTTAAAAAGGTTGTAAGAGATAAATACAAATAAAATTGTGCATACGATGTGCTTGTAGTACTTATTAAATAAAACACCTGAGTTGTCTCTATAATACCGGGAGATGAAGAGGAATTCGATTATATAATAAACATCGGCAAAAATAGATTTTATCAAATGACCGCTCAGCATTATTGAAGTCACTATATCAAAAAGCAACCCTGTTATGGCATAAAGCCATAACAGGGTAAACCCCTTTTTCATACCCAATAAAATGGGCAGTAAAGGTGCAAAAATAGAAGCGTATAGTAATAGGTTTTTGATAGTATTGAGTTTAAGGATTCATACCACTGATATCGCAGTAGTAAACTGGCACATTATTGGAATCAGTTATGTTAAATAAAACACCATCAATTGGAGGGGTATCAAACATTTGATTACCATTTGAATCTGTTAATGGAATCTTTGCCTGGTAAAAATTAAAAAAATGATCAGGATATAGATTAACTAGTCCTTGAAATAGTGAAATACTCTGATCAAAATGGGTTCCATTCAGATGGTTGGCAATAGTAATATTAATTTCCAGATTATTAATTGTAGTAAATGGTACACTCAACATTCTTACTGAATTAGACTTACAGTTAACACCTGGCGCATTGATTAAATCATCTATTTGCTGAGTTGTCCAAATAATTGGAGCTGGTATACCCTGTGGCATAGTCGAAGCTGGCGTGCAGGTTTGTTGATCAAACGGAACACCAAAAAACTGGCAAACCATACACCAAAAAGAACAGTTTGTGATGCTGTGTTCTTTTACAAGGCATTCCTGACATTGCACCGCTTGGGTTTCGCAATCATAACTAGCACATGAAGGTTGTTGAGGTCCTCCACCCTGAGTAAATTCAATAGTACACATTGTTTAAAATTTTTGTTTTGGTTGAGAATAAATTTCCATCAAATGTAGCAAGTAAATATTCATAAAGAAATAGCTGATTCAATTGATTCTATACGTATTTTAGTTAATAATCAATTCCAAGGCTTATTTCAGCAAATTTAGATTCTAAAAATTAGGTATTTCCACGCAATGAAATACGTAGAAATACGTATGACCAGCGTAGTATATACGGTTGCAATTTCCAGTATTTCCTCTCTTGTGCAGCTCTTGCAATGGTCGCACCTTTGGTCAGAAAATAATCAAAACAAAATTTACAACAACATTATTTTCTTAAATATTGTTACTATATTAATTTGTTTACAAACAATTTAAATAATCAATTTGACTAAAATAGTGGAGCTGCCGCCACTTAAAAAACAGACCTGCCCACACAGGTAACCAATGCGGGAGGCGGAATCTGAAAAGCCTTGAAAAGAGTAAGAGAGAAAATACAAACAAGCCTAAAATATAAGAACATGAGTACGACACCTTACCAAACGAGATTACTTGAAACCGGTACAACATTTGCTATGGAGACCGACGGCGACTGGACCATGGCAAATTACTCAGCAACCGGCAACCCAGATTTAGTATTTATTAAGACTGCCAATTGTGAAACAAATACTGTTGAGGTACATGTAGCATCAGGCGCTTCGAATTACCAGACCCGGATTCTGGAAACAGGAACAACATTTGCTATGGAAACTGATGGCACATGGTTAATGGCCGATTTTGACCATGATGGCATTCCTGATCTGGTATTTATAAAAACGGCAAACTGTGGTACAAAAACAGTAGAAGTACATGTGGCTTCGGGCTCATCCAATTACCAAAAACGTATTCTGGAAACAGGTACAACATTTGCCATGGAAACTGATGGCACATGGCTAATGGCCGATTTTGATCATGACGGTATTCCAGATCTGGTTTTCATTAAGACTGCAAATTGCGCTACGAATAGTGTAGAAGTGCATGTAGCCTCAGGTGCATCTAACTACCAAACCCGAATTCTTGAAACCGGGACCACTTTTGCTATGGAAACAGACGGAACCTGGCTTATGGCCGATTATGATGGTGACGGCAAACCAGATCTGATTTTCATTAAGACTGCAAATTGCGAAACAAATACTGTTGAGGTTCATATTGCCTCAAGTAGTTCAAATTATCAAACCAGGATTCTGGAAACCGGCACCACTTTTGCCATGGAAACTGATGGCACCTGGCTAATGAATGATTTCCAAAGAAATGGAACACTCGACCTTGTGTTTTTAAAGACTGCCAATTGTGCCACAAAAACAGTAGAAGTGCATGTTTCTCCACAAATACCTGCCTAGTTTATAGTTACTTTTTTTAACCGGGAGCATTATAGATTGGCTCCCGGTTAAAAAATCAAGGCAATAATATAGGAAAGCACCAAACTAATAGAGTATTTGACATTTATAATACTCGACTCTAACATTAACCCACAATTATATGAAACAGGCGGAATCTGAAAAGCCTTGAAAAGAGTAGGAGCATATTTTAATCTAAATATTTCGATAATGGCATCAACATTACCTGGCTCAGTAAAATCTGCACCTCCCGGACTAAAAGGATTCGATACAAATACTATTGTTACCGCACAGGTAGCCTCCCAATTTAAAGCCCAGGGCTATTCCTTTTGTGCCAGGTACCTTTCCAGAAGCACAACCCAGGGTTCTAATGACCTGAGCAATGCAGAAGCAGCAACAATTCTCAATGCAGGGCTGGCACTTATAGCAGTGCAGCATGTAGCCGCCGAAGGCTGGGTTCCATCGGCCTCACTGGGAACAACAAATGGCACTAATGCTGCAAATAATGCTGCAACTGTTGGCCTGCCAAAAGGGATGAATATCTGGTGCGATCTGGAAGGTGTGGCCACCGGAACATCAGCGCAAACAGTTATTGACTATTGCCAGGCATGGTATACTGCTGTCGCAAATATCGGATATGTACCAGGGCTTTATGTTGGTGCCAATTGTATCCTCACTGGCCAACAGTTGTATTCGAATCTCTCCTTCCAGCATTACTGGAAATCCCTGAGCAATGTACCCATGGTGGCTACACGTGGTTACCAGCTCATACAGGGTGCCGAAACCACAGTGAATGGAATTGGTATTGATAGCGATACTACACAGATGGACAATTTAGGCGGTGCAGTGCTATGGTTATCCATATAAATAACAAAAGCCCCAGGTATTTACAGCCCCAATATAATTCTACACCACCGGGCAATAACAGCCCACAATAGATATCTAAACCTAAAGGCAGAATCCGAAAAGCCATAAATAGAGTAGGAGATAACTCAACCAATAAAACAAATTTTTATGTCCCAAACATCAAAACAACAAAAACCAAACATTATACTGGTAACAGTAGATGAGCTCCGCTACCCGATGCATTTACCTGAAGGAATAAACGATGCATCAGCTTTTATGGAGCAATTCATGCCCAACACTTACAAATACATTTGGCAGGATGGGGTGAAATTCAGCAACTACCAAACAGCAGGCTGCGACTGCTCTCCTGCACGAGGAGCCATTATAACCGGGCTATACGGCCATCAGACCGGCCTGCTTGCTACCAGGGTTAATCCCACCAATGCTAATAGCGGCTGGGCGGCTCAGCCCTTTCTCAGTGCTGTGTTTCCTACTTATGGCAAGCTGTTGAAACAGGCAGGTTATAACACACCATTCATAGGTAAATGGCATGCAAGTAATGCCCCGGAAAGAGATACAGATATAACGGCTGATTCAGATGAACAGACAAAACAGACCATTGGTGACGCAGATACTTATCTTAATGATTATGGATTTGATGGCTACTCACTGCCTGACCCATGTGGAATACCGGGGCAAGGAGTTGGTGAAATGAATACACATTACCAGAAAACAGAAAAGGGTGAGCCTAGCGGGAATCCTGAAAACCTGAACGATACCCAGCTTGATGACAGCCAGATTGCTGCACAAGCGGTTGCATGGCTCAAAGCATATGCAAATAGTGGGTCTGAACAGCCTTTTTGCCTTACAGTTGGTTTCCTAAACCCGCACGACAAGCAGTTTTTTTGGGGCGGTACCGAATGGGAAAAATTTGAGGAAGCCTATAAAAATATTGCCCACCAGGATCCCTATTTTGACTATAACGCTACACCTAAATTAGCCAACCCGAAAAACCATGGTTATGCCGCTATACCGGCAAATTATGAGACGCAGGAAGCAATAAATAAGAAACCAAAATTACAACATGCTACGCAAAATGCTTTTGGCTATTTTACCGGTGGTATATCTGATACAGTTACTGACGATTTTACTGCGGAAGGTACCGGCATGAAAGCCACAGATGTAGAAGATAACAATATCACATACGAGCGTAAAAAAGTAATGGCTCCTTTTTCCTACTGGCAAAGGGCGCTGGATATGTATACCCAGGTTATCACTGATGTAGATGTGCAAATTGGCACTATGCTATGCCAGATACCTGATAGTATGAAGAAAAATACAATCATCATTTTCACTACCGACCATGGTGATTATGTAAGTTCCCATGGCTTGCAAGGAAAAGGGCAAACTGTTTACCGTGAGTCTTACAATATACCCCTTATTGTAAAGGAACTTTATGAGGACAAAATAATTACCAATAATCCCGAAATAATAAGGGATCAATTAACTTCTTCTATCGACCTGGTACCAATGTTGGTGTCCCTTGGCAACGGTGGAACTATGGACTGGACTTCCGACCCGCAGTATGTAAAGAATTTCAATACCGATTTATTATATGGTGGTGGAAAACGTTTCGATATGCTCAAGTTGGTTAACCAGCCTGATGCCGCTGGGAGGAAAGTAGCTGCCTTTACTTGCGATGAAATAACCCCCAACATGTTTAACCCAGATTCAGCCCCATGGCATGTAATCGGATGTGTTTTTGATAATTTCACTTACCACTATAATGGCGAAGATGTATTACTGAATGGCAAATTTGGTTTTTATTATAACTGGAAACAACCCAGGGAATCAGACGATACCGGCTCTTCAAGATTTATGGAAGTTGATGAAGACAGCATAGAATTGGAATACTACAACTATAAGGATGAAAACAGCCGCCTTGAACTGACTATGGATAATGATGAGCCAGACTCACCAATGGATGCCATGAAATCATTTGTTATGAACGAATTGATCCCTCAACAACTCCATGGC
>CANGSR010000031.1 GCA_947456055.1 Chitinophagaceae bacterium | reverse complement strand
ATTAATGCTAGGTAATACAAAGGGTTCTCTCTTATATGGTAGGGTAGACACAATGAATTGTGTAATGGGGCATTGCATGGGTGGAGGTTCATGTTTTATTGCCTAAGTGGAATGGTAACGTAATAAATACGTTCAAGGATTTGATGAGAAAAAACTATAGTTGACATGCAAGAAACTTGGTTTGGAACTTAGTAGGAAAGTGATGATAATTGATATTTTGCTACAATTTTGCTACAAAAAAAGATAAAACCCGCTACTAGAGCGGGTTTTAGTTGTCATTCAGTCGGGACGACAAGATTCGAACTTGCGACCACCAGACCCCCAGCCTGGTGCGCTACCGGGCTGCGCTACGTCCCGTAAAAAATACAAAATACCGGTTGTCATTTTGTATCTCCCTTTTTACAGGGCTGCAAATGTAATGGAATATTTATTACACGCCAAATTGGGAAAGGTGGTGATCGAGATGTTTATAAAACAAATTGTTCCACTCGGTTTTGTTCAGCTTGCCAAATGAGAGTGATTCCTTACCATCAAAAAAGGCTTCCCCCTGTTGCTGGGTTTTGATGATATAGTTAATCAGCCTGGTTTTTTCTGGCAGGAACTCTTTTTCGGTTGTGATCAGGAAGGCCGGTGCCGTGCGCAGGTTGCGTTTGTAAGGCGTTTCGCTAACTACCGTGTTTTTTACAAACAGCTTCAGCATCATTTTTACAAATGCATTGGGAGCCGGGTGTTTGGTTTCATACACCATTTCGTAGGTCACGGCGCAGTGGGCCAGCATTTGGCTCACGTTCATTTTGCCCCATTGGGCAGGTGTTGCAGGTGTAAGGTTGTTGATACGCTTAACTACCTCGTCGGTTACTTTTTTGTCGAAAATGTTTGGGAGTGGCATTTTATTAATGGTTAAGTGTTAATGGTTAAATATTAATGGTTAAGTGTTACTGCCCAAAGCTAAATGCTTTTTTAGGTTTTCAAAAATCCTGTTATTAACTTATTACTATCAACTAGCACAAAAACGACTTTTCTCTTTCTAATTACAAGTAGAACTGCTTATTACAGTATACTTCCTAGGATACATCATACTACTATCTACTACCCAAGGTATGTCTAATTACTATCTACTACCCAAGATACGTCTAACTACTATCTACTCCATACTATATACCAGCCCGTCATTCTACTTTCTACTTACTACTTTAGACTCCCTAAGAAAGCTCTGCAGCAATCAACCTTAAAAACTCACTTCTGGTTTCGTTTTTCATAAACTGTCCGCTGAAGGCTGATGTGGTGGTGGTGCTGTTTTGTTTTTCTACCCCACGCATCATCATGCACAGGTGGCGGGCTTCTATTACCACACCCACGCCCAGCGGATTCAGGTTTTCCTGTATCACATCCAGTATCTGGTGGGTGAGGCGCTCCTGCACCTGCAGGCGGCGGCTGAAACATTCTACCACACGGGCTATCTTGCTGAGGCCGGTAATAGTGCCATTGGGTATATAGGCTATATGGGCCTTGCCAAAGAAGGGCAGCATATGGTGTTCGCACAGTGAGTACAACTCAATGTTTTTTACCAAAACCATCTCATTGTAGTTCTCATGAAATTTTGCCGAATTCAATATTTCGGCAGCATCCATTGAGTAGCCCTGGGTGATGAATTGCATAGCCTTAGCCACACGCTCGGGGGTTTTCAGCAGGCCCTCCCTTTCAGGGTCTTCGCCTATAGATTCCAATACCGACTTGTAAGCCAATTTGAGCTTATCGGTAACGTCCTGGTCGTAAGATTCTTTTTTATGGTAAGCCAAAATGTCTTGATTTTTTAGGCAACAATATTAAATGCAAAAATTGTTGTGTGTAAAAATAATAAAATATACTAGTATAGGGAATGATTATCCGAAATACTCCACATATATTTTCGGGGTCTCCACCAGTTTTATGCAGTGCAATTTCACTGTGCTGTCCTTCTCTATATGGGGCAAAAGCTCGTTCCAAATGCCTATAGCGAAATTCTCTGCACTCGTGAATTTTCCCTTCATAAAAGCCACATCAAGATTCAGGTTACGGTGGTCTACTTTTTCCACTATCACGTCTTTTATCAGGTCACCCAGGGTTTTGGCATTAAAAATAAAGCCTGTTTCGGGGTTTGGCGTGCCTTTTATGGTCACATGCAGCTCGTAGTTATGGCCATGCCAGTTTTCATTGGCACATTTACCATACACGGCGTAATTCTCTTCGGCAGTCCAACTGGCATTAGAAAGCTTGTGGGCGGCATTAAAATGCTCAACACGGGTGAGGTAAACCATTAAATATTTTTGTTGTAAAGTTATGTGTACTACTTGGTTTTGACAAAAAAGCCTTTTTTTGCATTATGAAATTGCTCATAGTATCGGCCACCCTCGCCGAAATCCAGATTTTTGCTAATACCCCTTATCAAGGCCCCCACCAAATAGATACCCTGGTAACAGGTGTAGGTATGATGGCCACCACTTATACACTGGCAAAACACCTACAAACCCATACTTACGATCTGGTTTTGCAGGTAGGGGTAGGGGGCAATTTCAACCAGAACATCAGCCTTGGTGACGTAGTATTTATTAGTAGCGACCGCTATGGCGATCTTGGTGCCGAAGACCATGATGATTTTCTGGATATTTTCCAGCTTGGGTTGTTGAAGCCTAATGATGCCCCCTATACCGATAAGCAATTATTGACACCCCTCTTGCCCATTCATGATAAGCTCAATCTGCCACAGGCCAATGCCATCACTGTAAACTCAGTAAGCGGTAGTGAGCTTACCATAAAACTAAGGGAAGAAAAATATGGCTGCGATGTGGAAAGTATGGAGGGAGCGGCCTTTCATTATGTGTGCCTGAGCGAAAAAGTAGCCTTTGCACAGGTAAGGGCTATTAGTAATTATGTAACCCCAAGGGATAAAAGCCAATGGAAAATGAAGGAGGCCATTATCAACCTGAACAATTGGTTAATAGGTTTTATTGAACGCATGTAGTATTTCAACCACTACCTTTGCAAGATTAAAATTCACCATCACATTATTACTTATGAAACTCACTCTCGGCTTTAGCCCCTGCCCCAATGATACTTTTATTTTCGATGCCATGGTAAATGGCAAAATTGATACCCGTGGCCTCGAGTTCGATTATGTGCTGGAGGATGTGGAAACCCTCAATAACTGGGCCGCCCAAGGCAAGCTGGATATTACCAAGATTAGCTACAATACCTTTATACATCAGGTACATCAGTATGCCCTGCTACATAGCGGGAGTGCCCTGGGCAAAGGGGTTGGGCCGCTTCTAGTGGCTAAAAATGTACCTGACAACGCTGGTATTAATAACCTCAAAATAGCTATTCCCGGATTTCATACCACAGCCAATCTTTTATTAACATTGGCCTACCCACAGGCCACTAATAAAACCGAGCTGGTATTTAGCGAGATTGAAAATGCAGTGCTTGATGGAAGGTTTGATGCTGGGCTAATCATACACGAAAGCAGGTTTACCTACCAGGCCAAGGGACTTGAGAAAATTATAGACTTGGGCGACTGGTGGGAACATACCACACAGGCAGCCATTCCATTGGGTGGTATTGTTATGCGCCGCAGTTATGACCCTGAACTTTGTGCAACTGTAGATGCCATCCTGAAAGAAAGCCTTGCCTACTCCTGGAGCCGCTATCCTAATCTATCTCCATTCATCACCCTCAATTCGCAAGAAATGGGCAAAGATGTGATGCGTAAACACATCAACCTATATGTAAATGAATATACCACCGACCTTGGCGAAAATGGCCGCCAGGCTATTAATACCTTATTCCAAAAAGCCAAAGAAGCCGGGTTAATAAAGGGGGAATTGCCAGAATCGGTATTTTATTAAGAGTATTCCTTTGAATTCATAGCCCATCAAATCATAGGCTTTACCATAGTTCTAGATAAAATGGGGCAATGTTGGGGCAATGATGGGAAATTACGAAAACATACATATAATTGAAGATCAATAATTTGCAACAGAATCATTGCCCCATATTGGAAAATGGCAATTTTCTAAAAAAATGGGGCATTGAATTTTAGATAGCCCCGAACGCCGTTGTTGGTGTTTTCACCGACAACCATCGAGGTTAGCCGAAAATGATGAACTAGGGACTGTTATTCAAATTTGCAAAACAAAAGGATTGTTGGTGAAAACACCAACATTGGCCATCGGGGAACGTTCCTTAAAATACCACATGCCATCTTTCCAATTCCCAAATTACATTAAAACTAGCTTGTGGATGATTTAGTTCCATCTTTACTAATCCAATCTTAGGGCTAATATAAAACCTGTCATTAAAAACTGATCTGTTCAAATGCGATACACATTCCACATTACTGAAGGTATTGTTCCTTATAAGGTGGCTACTATATAAGAAATCGATATTTGGTGTGTCAGGCGATAAATTCATATAACCTGTATATAGAGTCTCAAAATTGGGTTGGTATGGGTAATTGAATAAAGGAGTCAATGATAAATCTATCCCATTTGTATGGTTAGAATAGGAGATGTCCATTTCATTGTTTTCTAACTCATAATACCAGGTAATGTTGTCTTTTACTAATGGTGCAGGGCCTATATTATATTCGGTTATCCATATTATTCTGGCTTCGGTTGAGTATTTATTGCTTGGATCGGTTGTTAAATGAGTCATTTGATTACTATTCACCACAAAACTGTCTACTCTACCACTCAATGAGTCTACATATATCCAGTAAGTGCCAGGTTGAAAACTAAAGGCACCCATTAGCTGGCTATTTATATAGGTCATTTTTTTATGCTGGCATGAATATAAAACAAGTGCAAGCAGGAGTAAGGCTATTAAACGAGGTCGGTTAGTTTTTCTCATTGGATATAATTATTGCAAATTAATGGAAATCCAATTTGCCAACCTTTATACCCAATGTTATTTCTAATGTGCATTTAGTAAAGTTTCAACTCCTGATTAAAAAGTGATTTCAAAAAGCTGTAATAGCAATGATTAAATCAGTACTTGGGTAATTTTGCCCAATGTTCCTACCTTAGCCAACTTGATATTCCAAAATTGAAAGTATATTTATCACGTGGAGCAAAATAGTTTTATAACTGTAAAAGATGGAAAGTTTGCCGGGTCAAGGCCAGTGCTATTAATGATGATGGCGGCTATTGCTGTGCTTACTTTTTTGTTTTTATACCCATGCCTCAATAATAAATTCACCAATTGGGACGATCCCTCTTATATTATACAAAATGATTTGGTGAAAAGCCTTTCGGCATCAGGGCTAAAGCACATTTTTACCACTCCCTCTATGGGCAATTATCACCCCATCACCATCCTCCTTTATGCAATAGAGTACCGCATTACCCAATTAGAACCTGGTCTGTACCATGTTGATAGCCTTTTGTTGCATATTATTGTAACCTTATTGGTGTTTTGGTTTGTCAATTTGCTTACACACAGGCCAATAGCTGCATTGGTTACAGCCCTTTTGTTTGGCCTGCACCCTATGCATATAGAGCCGGTGGCCTGGGTATCGGGTAGGAAAGAGTTGCTTTATTCCTTCTTCTATTTGTTGTCTTGTATAGCCTATATCAAATTTGTCAGGACAAAAGGTATCAAGTGGTACTGGGCTTGCCTTGGTCTTTTTGTTTGTTCCCTGCTTTCAAAACCGGTTGCGGTAACCCTACCTTTGGTGCTGCTATTGATAGACTTTTTTGAAAATGGCAAAATCACCAGAAGAGACTTAATCACCAAAGTGCCTCATTTTGTTTTATCAATTGGTTTTGGGGTGGCGGCCTTTAGAATACAAAGCCATAGCGGGGCTTTAGATGTAGCCTCGGCTAGTTTCGGATTTTTTGATAGGATTGCCCTGGCTGCGTATGCATTTTTTACCTATCTCGAAAAGCTCATCTGGCCTGCCAAATTATGCAATTTTTATCCTTATCCTGCCAGGGTCAATGGTTCTTTGCCTTCCTGGTATTTCCTTTATCCACTTGTGGTTATTGCCCTTGTTTTAGTGGTCTATCGGTTCTTTAAGAACAATAGGATAGTTGTTTTCGGGGGCTTATTCTTTTTGGTAAATATCGTACTCTTGCTACAGTTAATACCGGTAGGTGAGGCTATTATGGCCGATAGGTATACTTACCTTTCTTATATAGGGTTGTTTTTCATTGTGGGTTGGCTTGTTTCTATGTCTTTTGAGGATGGGAAAAGTAGCACTACGAGGATTGCTGTTGGTGGTTTATCGGTGGTGATAATAGCTGGACTGGGGGTGATGAGTAAGAATCGCAGCAAAATTTGGTATGATTCAGTGACCCTTTGGAGGGATAACCTGAAGCAGGTACCACTGGGTTCACAGGTTGCTATAGACAATCTGGGGGCTATCTATTTCGATATGTGGTATAATGCCAAAGACAAACAGGAAAGGCATAATTACTTCGACTCTGCCTTCAATTTATTACGCACCTCAGCTGAGCGGTGGCCCGATGTGGTTACTCCATATCAAGGTCTGGGCATGCTTTATTATTCTAAGAAAGATTTTACATCAGCCAGCCTCTGTTTTCAAAAAGCACTAGAGTTGAACCCTACATCAGAAGGTTATAGCAATTTTGGTAATTTTCTGGAATATCTTGGGAAAACTGATACGGCAGTGATGCAATATTCAAAGGCTATAGAGTTGAATCCGGTTGGTGCTTATTCGGCTTATATCAACAGGGGCAAGATTTATAAGCGCAATAATCACTGGGCGGCGGCTATGAAAGATTTCGGGGAGGCAATTAAAATTAACCCAACCTCTGGCGAGCCCTATTACGAACGTTCCTTCTGCGATACGGCTATTGGTTTACTACCCAATGCCCTGCAGGATATTGAAACCGCACTTGCTAAAGGCTATAACAAAGTGGATTCAAGTTACTATAGCCTGCTCAGAGGCAAGAGATAACCGAATAAAATTTCAATTTCATAAATCAATTATGGAAACGGACAGAGATAGTGTTATGTATAAGTAGTATTAGCCCAGAGGGCTAAAATGTGAATAGCCCCCGGGTGTAAACCGGGGGAGATGGTAAAAAAATATCTATGAACCTCAACGGGGTTCAATATGAGCCTAAAGGCCAAATTAAATGACATCGTATAAACCATTTTAAATGAGTGGAAAAAAATCACAGCCTTCAAAGGATAATTTAAGTGTAAAGGATACCAATAATGCTTTTACAGCCAATAAAAGGTCTCCATTATCCTTAATACTCGGGGCTGATACTGGTTTAGGTAGGCCTATTCACTTCTTAATTGCTTTTGTTATTGCCTTTATTACATGGCTGGTATTTAAAGATAGCCTGGAAAATCTGTTTACTAATTGGGATGACCCTGGTTATATTCAGGATAATACTTTTATAAAGGATTTATCCGGTAGTGGTATTAGGCGGATATTTACCAATCCCGTTATGGGTAATTACCATCCATTGACTATCTTATCCTATGCACTTGAATATAGCTATGTAAAGTTCGAGCCTTGGTTATACCATTTTGATAGTTTGGTTTTACATCTGGTTAATACAATCCTGGTTTATTGGCTGGTACTAAAGCTAACCGGGAAACCTATAGTTGCTATACTTACATCTTTATTGTTTGGTATCCATCCTATGCATGTAGAGTCGGTGGTGTGGATTTCTGGGCGGAAGGATGTACTTTATGGTTTATTTTACCTATTATCATGTATTTTTTATCTTAACTATAGTAATGATAAAAACAATAAAAAAGGGTTGTGGTATGGCATCAGTTTGCTCATGTTTTTCCTATCCTTGCTTTCTAAAGGTGTTGCAGTAACCCTGCCGCTGTCCTTGCTTTTGTTCGATTATTTGAAAGGAAGGACTTTTAGCAAGGGTGTTTTTATTGAGAAGATACCCTATTTCCTGCTATCAATAGTATTTGGTATTACCTCGGTAATGGTACAGGAACACGCAGGTGCTTTGGTACAAAAGGTTATCTACAATCCACTGGAGCGGGTTGCATTGGGATTTTATGCTTTGTTTACCTACCTGTGGAAGGTTTTGTTGCCTATAAAATTGTGCAATTTTTATCCTTATCCACCCAAGGTAGGTGGCACCTTGCCTATATGGTACTTTATCATACCTCTGGTAGTTCTGGCTTTAGCTTTCCTTATTTGGAAGTTCGCTGCAAAAAAGAGAATAGTGGTTTTTGGGGTATTGTTCTTCATTGCAAACATTGCCCTGTTGCTTCAGTTTTTACCTGTAGGCGATGCCCTTGTAGCCGAAAGGTATAGTTATATACCCTATCTGGGATTGTTTTATATGGCAGGTGAGCTTGTTTATTACCAAATCAATGGAGGGAAGCTTAATAGGTTAGTTGTGATAATTGTAGTTTTGGGATACGTAGGAGTACTTTCTGCTATGAGTTTCCAGAGAATCCCTGCATGGTATAATGCCATCAGCCTTTGGCGGGATGAACTGGAAAAAGAACCTGTGAATGTTCCTCCGGCTTATAATAACCTTGGTTATATTTATTATGGTATGTGGGCTGCTACTCAAAACGATGCTGAAAAAAAGATGTACTATGACTCCACTATGTATTTATTGCAAAAGTGCATGTCTCTGGATTCTGATTTTGTAACACCATACATTACCCTTGGGGAGATTTACCGTAACCAGGGGCGGTTTGATGACGCAAAACAGATTTATTACAAGGGCCTGAAGAAAAAGCCAAACGAAACAAATTTGTATGTTGGTCTGGGCATCTTATTTTACATAAACAAGACTTTTGATAGTTGTGGTTATTGTTTTGGTACCGCATTGAAAATTGACCCCTCAGCTGTTGCATATTCCAATTATGGCAACTATTTACTGGCAGCAGGTAAGGCTGATTCAGCAATTATTTATTATGGTACTGCAATAAAGATGTCGCCAGAGATGTATGCACCTTATCTTAACAGGGGTAAGGAATATGTGAAAAGGGGAGATTGGGATAAAGCGATTAGTGATTTGGATAACGTTATTAGGCTCTTGCCAGAGGCATCAGAGGCGTTTTTGGAAAGAGCTAAATGTTATAAGGGTAGGGGAGATAAGCCAGCGGCTATTAAAGATTTTAATACTGCAATGGGCATGGGTGCAAAACCAGATACAGCCCTTTATTTGGAATTGAGTAAGTAAATTTATTTATTTGTTAATAATGGGATTTTATCCGGCACCAAGCCATTAAAAATCGCACTGAGCCTATATTTGGGCACATATCACGATAAAGACAGGGTTTATTAACATTTTGTACCCCCGATAGCCTTGCATTGGGAAGAAAAATGAAAATAAGCTTTGTTTATTCGCAATGTTGTAATAAATTCACCCCCCAAATAGGTTCATTGGGCGTAGCCCGGTGTGATGGGTAATGTTTTATTAAACCGCACATTGTTATAAAAGAAAAACAAAGAGTATGAAAAGAGTTCTGTTACTATTTGTATTGTTAATTATGGTAGGTGTTTCTGCCTTCGCACAGACGCATACCGTAACGGGAAAAATACTTGACGAGCATGGATTAGGTTTTCCGGGAGCAGGTATTTCAGTTAAGGGAATGGTAATCGGGACTGTTTCAGATGCAAATGGTGATTTTATGATTGACGTACCAGATGGTACTAACTACTTTATCATCCAGGCAGTAGGTTATAGCCAGCAGACTGTAAAGGAAACCGATGGTGTGGTTTCTGTAAAATTGCGTGCAATTTCAAAGGAATTGGAAGGTGCCGTAGTTACTGCGCAGGCATTTAAAAGGGAAAAAAGGGAACTAGGTTATAGCTCAACTACTATTAGTAATGAAGACCTTACAATTGGTAGCAATTCAAGTGCTATTTCTGGTCTTGCAGGTAAAGCTGCTGGTGTTAATATTACCAGTTCTACAGGCGGCCCTGGTGGAACTACACGTATCGTTGCCCGTGGTGAAAAGTCTATTCTTAAGGATAATAATATGTTGATGGTTGTTGATGGTGTAATTACTAACAATTTCGACCGTACCCAAAGCTCTTTGTCAGCTGCCAGTTCTTCTTTTGGCCAATTAAACCAGGTTGACTTTGGTAATAGTGCAAATGACATTGATCCTGATGAAATTGAGTCAGTTACTGTATTAGAAGGTTCTTCTGCTGCTGTACTTTATGGGTCTGCAGGCTCTAATGGTGCATTAATTATTACCACAAAAACAGGTAAACACAACGTTTCTGGTAAGCCAAGTAAAATGGAAATTACCTACAAAGCCACTTATACCCAGTCTGATATATTGAAATATGCCGATTTACAGCACCTGTATGGTCAGGGTAATATCTACAATGGTGTGGTTGATGATCGTCGTGAAAATTTCAGTTGGGGTTACCTGTTCGATGGCCAGTTAAGGCCATGGGGTCAAATAATTGATGGCAAACAAATGGTAAAGCCTTATGTTGACCAACCTAATAATGTTAAGAGCTTCTTCGACCATGGCCGTGATTTGAACAATTTCGTTTCATTATCAGGTGGTACGGCTACCAGCACTTACTACCTTGCTCTTAATTCAATTAACAGTACTGGTGTTGTTCCTAATACCTTTTACAACAAATACAGTGTTCGTTTCAATGGTTCTACCCAGTTGAGCAACAATTTTTATTCTTCAGTAAATATCAATTACATCAATACTTACTCAAGGGCTGAAAACAGCGGACAGAGTGCAGGTTCTGTTTTAGATAATCTTCAGGAAACAGCACGTGATATTCCAATTTGGGAATTGAAAAACTATTCTAATAAGTTCTATGCAATGCAGTATTATGATACTGCTGGTACTGAGCGCTATGGTTATTATAATGCTTATTACAAGAACCCATATTGGGCTGCAAAATATTACGACAACCGCAACCAAAGCGACAGGATGCTGGGTGATGTTCAAATAGGTTATAAGAAAGGTTCTTTCAATGTTTACGACCGTATAGGTGCTGATATCTCATCTAACAGGTCTTTTTATAAGACCCCACAGTATAACTCAGCTCCGGTTGATCAATTCTACTCTGGAAATAATTATGTATCTGCTGGTGGTTATACCCAGTCTAACTCTAATGCTTTCAGGTTATATAATGACCTTATTGCTGTTTTCACACACGATTTAAGCCCTAATTTCGGTATCACTGCTACAGCAGGGGAAAACATTACAATGGTACATGATGTTTCTTTGGCTGGTGTTATTGACCCAGGTACTAATGGTCTTGTGGTTCCTGCTTTTTATAGTCTGCAGAACAACAAGGGTCCGGTTATTGCTTATAATTCATTAACTGATCACAGAACTGTAGGTTTATACACTGATATCGGACTAAATTATCAAAAAGAATTATTCCTCCACCTTACCGGACGTAATGACTGGTCATCTACACTTGACCCCAATAACAGGTCTTTCTTCTACCCTGGCGCAAGTGCTTCATGGGTATTTACAGAAAGGCTGAAGGAAAGTGGATTTAAAGAGAAAGTATTGAATTATGGTAAGGTTCGTATGAGTGCCAGTGGTGTAGGTAACGATGCGATCGCTTATGCTAATAATAATGCAGGATTTAAACAGAATGCAATTAATACTGGTTTCGGTTCTATTGTTCCTCCATTCAATGGTATCCCTGCATATCAAATTACAGGAACTTTTGGTGACAAATTATTGAAACCAGAACAGACTCGTGAGTTTGAAATCGGAACAGATTTAGCCTTCCTTAAAAACAGGATTTCATTATCATTTACCTATTACAACTCACTTTCTCACAACCTGATTACAGCAGTTCCTTTACCTCCGTCAAGTGGTTTTGATTTCACCTACATCAATGTTGGTGACATCTCTAATAAGGGTATTGAATTGACTATGAGAGGTACTCCAATATCTACCAAATATGGTTTGAAATGGGATTTGTTCGGTACTTACACTCGTAATACAAGTAATATCAACAGTCTTACCGGTAATGTAGATCACGTAGTTGTAGGTGGGTTTAATGGTATGAATATTGTTGCTGCTGTAGGACATCCGTTCGGTACTTTCTACGCAAATGATATCCAGACATGGACTGACCCTAAAACTGGTATCGTTCATGATGTTGTTAATCCTGCCACTGGTTTACCTGTCGCTACCAAGACTCCTAAATACCTTGGTTCTTACCAACCTAAATTTATCGCTTCATGGGGTACTGAGGTGACCTATAAGGGTCTGAAATTGCATGCATTGTTTACTACCAAGCAAGGTGGCCAGTTCTATAGCCGTACAAAATCTACAATGGACTTTAACGGTACTTCACAGGAAACTACAGTTAATAACAGGGAAGCTTACGTATGGAATGGTTCTGTTTATAATGTGCCAAACACTAATATCTATTTGCCAAATACCACAAAGTTCCTTCCTTATACTTATTATACATCAGTTGAGGGTCAGAACCTTCCAGGTCGTTTCCTGGTTGATGCCAGCTATGTAAGGTTGCAGGAATTATCATTGTCTTACCAGATTCCTCAGAAATACTACAAGAAAACACCATTTGGTGGTCTTGAGGCAGGTATTTTTGGTAACAACCTGGTATTATGGACAGCGAAAAGTAACAAATATGATGACCCTGAAGAAACTTCAGCAGGTGCAACAGGTAATGGACAAGGATTTAACTTTACTGCCCGTCCTTCTTTAAGGAATTATGGTTTCTATGTAAAAGTTCAATTCTAAACCTCAACTCATAAATAATATTATATGTTTATAAATAAAAAATTGGTTTTTACAGCAGCAGTAGCACTTGTATTAGCTGGTTCATCCTGTAAAAAGTATCTTGACGTAAATACTAATCCTAATATTTCACAAACAGCAACTGTTCAAACACTGTTACCTGCAGCTGAATTGCTTGTTGGTTCTTCTGTAGGTGTAGACCTGCAGATTACAGGTAGCATTTGGTCGCAATACTGGACACAAACACCAAATGCCAGCCAGTATGTTACTTTTGAGCAATACGCACCTGGTCAGGATGCCTTCTCTAATTCATGGAGTAATTTGTATTCTGCTGCTGAGAATTTCTATCAATTGTATAATCTGGCTGATACCCTGCATAAGAAGCAGTATATGGCTATCTCATTATTGATGCAGGCATATACCTTCCAGGTTATTAGTGATGGCTGGGGAGATGTTCCTTTCAAACAGGCACTTAAGGGCCAATATGATAATGGGCACCTCATTAATCCAAAGTATGATTCCCAGTTAGTGGTTTACAATGGTATCCTTGCTTATCTTGATTCAGCTAATAAATTAATAAATACTGCTGATGCTTCTGCCCCTACTACTGATGACCTTATTTATGGTGGTGATATGAGCAAATGGCAGAAATTCTCTAATACACTTAGGTTGAAAATCCTTTTGCGTATGTCTGCTGTTAATCCTACAGTGGCACATGCCAAAATTACTGCCTTATTTGCCAGTTCTACTGCTTCTTCTTTTATAGGCGTTGGTGACGAAGCTAAAATTTCTTACGGATTTAGCAGTGCAAACAAGAGCCCTCTTTATGCTGAAACAAGTTCAACCCAACTTGCTGGTATTCAAAACCTGGGTGGTAGTAAAACTTGTATCGACAGTATGAATAGTAATAGCGACCCACGTGCCTACATTTTCTATGAACCAATTTCTTCTGGTGCTGTTGTAGGTATCACTCAAAGTGAGTACAATGTAACTATCCCATCTACAAGTTATTCTTTGCCAAGTTTCTATGTAGCTGCCGATAATACATCTACTAATAATTCAAAATCAACTAACGCACCAGTTAACCTGTTAACGGGGTGGGAAAGTTATTTTATGCAGGCTGAAGTTGCGGCAAGAGGTTGGGGTGCAACCAGTGCAACTGATGATGTTCTGTTTTATGATGGTATCAAGGCTAGCTTCAATTACCAGTTTTATAGTGATGCATTAGCTAATGAGTGGGGAGCAACAGCTTATGCCGATTATATAGCAGCTGCTGGTTACTGGACCGTATACCCAACTGGTGGTACATTGGCTAATAAGCTTAGATTCATAATTACCCAAAAATGGTTTGCAATGTGTGGCAACCAGGGTTTTGAGGCATGGTCTGAATTACGTCGTACCGGATATCCTGACTTCCTGGTTCATCCGGTTAATAGTGCTATTGGCTCAAACCGCCCATACAGGTATATGTATCCTACTTCAGAAAGCTCAACAAATACTAATTTCCCAACTACTGGTGTTGCACCATTGACTTCTAAAGTTTGGTGGTCAGTGTCAACAATCAATTGGTAAGTTGTACTTCATTTAATTATTTAAATACTAGAGGAAATGAAAAAAATATTAATATTGTCACTTGTTGCAGCATTGGTTTATGCGGGTTGTAAAAAGCCTGAGAATACTGTTTCAATAATCCATACCTATTCTACACCTAACATAACCATCACTGGTTCTATCTATTACAGCATTAAGCCAGGCGGAACTTTGCCTGCTATTAGTGCTACTGCAGTTGATACCTTCTATCACGAAAATTGTGAAGTAGTTGTTGACCAGAGTACTTTGGATGTTAATACTCCGGGTTTGTACAATGTGGTATTATCAGCAAAGAATAAGTATGGTATGAAAGGTACCAAGAGCGTATTTGTTGCAGTAACTAATATTTCAGACTCACTTAATTTATCTGGTTGGTACAATAGGCTGGCTACTCCTAATAGGTCAACTTTTGTTTCTAAGCTTTCACGTGGAATGTTTATGACAAGTAATGTTGGTGGGGTTGATACTGTTACTCAGGCATCTAGCATTGTAAGTGCTGTTTTTGCTGTAACAAGTCCTGCCGATATTGATTTTGGATCGCAATTGACTAGTGCAGGTACTTTAACAACATCACAAAATGGATTAGCTATGGTTCCAGGCGATACCACTATCAGTTATGCATTGGCATTATCTGGTTTTGGTACGCAGGTGCGCACATTCACAAAGCAATAAGAGATTTTTTATGATAAATATCCCCGGAATCCTTTTCCGGGGATATTTCTGTTTAGTGACATTCTGAATACAGGTCATCTCTCTCGTTAGTGTTATTTGGGTTATAGTCTTCAATATTATCCTGTTTCAGAATTCCATTAACAATAATTGCTTATTTGGCATTTTTAGTTTGCTCTTGCATTATTCATTTTTTTGTCTAATTTCGTTGGGTATTCGAATATGGATGGTATTGGAGTATAGAATATTTGTTTAATCTATGGCCTCCTTTTTAGACTATTATCAACTCGTTATCATGAAACCACAATGTTTGCCTTTTAATCCTTTATTAAAAGTAATTTTGGTTTTGAATCAATTACCGGATGAAGATTAAGTCCTTCTTAGCTAAGCCATATGCATCAATAATCCATTCGCGGGTGCGGAAGGGAGCTTTAACAGCAGTTGAAGACCAGCAGGCTATTTTGCAACAATTGTTGAAATATGGGAGTCGCACTGTCTTCGGTAAGGATCACGATTTACTTAATGTAAAAACGTATGAGGACTTCAAAAAGGCTGTACCAATACGTGATTACGAAGCTATTGTTCCCTATATAGATAAAATTAAGGCTGGTGAGCAAAATGTCCTTTGGAAAGGCAAACCAATTTATTTCGCTAAAACATCAGGCACCACCAGTGGTGTAAAGTACATCCCAATTACAAGCGATTCTATTTCCAATCATATTGACGGGGCACGGAACGCATTGCTCTGTTATATGTCAGAGAGTGGTAACACTTCCTTTGCCGATGGGAAAATGATTTTTCTATCTGGTTCGCCTGAACTGGAGAGGGTAGGAGGGATACCAACAGGAAGGCTTAGTGGTATCGTTAATCATTTTATCCCAAGGTACCTGCGTGGTAATCAACTGCCATCTTACGAAACCAATTGTATTGACGACTGGGAAGTGAAGCTGGATAAAATAGTGGCTGAAACCATGAAGGAGGATATGACCCTTATTAGTGGCATACCACCCTGGATCCAAATGTATTTCGACTGGCTTAGTGAGCGGAATGATGCTAAGAAAATAAAAGAGTTATTCCCCAATCTACAGGTAATAGTGCATGGTGGGGTAAACTTTGAACCCTATAAAGCTAAGTTATTGAACAGCCTTGCTGGTGAGGTAGATATGATTGAAACATTCCCGGCGTCAGAAGGCTTTTTTGCTTTCCAGGATATGGTAGGTAAAGAAGGCCTTTTATTGAATACTAATTCAGGTATATTCTTCGAGTTTGTACCAGCTGCTGAAATATTTAATGAGAATCCCACTCGTCTATCACTGGGAGAAGTGAAGGAGGGTGAAAATTACGCCTTGATCATTAGTTCTAATGCTGGCCTGTGGGCTTATAATATTGGTGACACCGTTAGGTTTATCAGTACCAATCCATACAGGCTAGTGGTAACTGGTAGAACCAAGCATTTTATTTCAGCCTTTGGTGAGCATGTTATTGCAGAGGAGGTAGACTACGCCATTTTCAATGCTGCCAAAGAATTCGACCTTCATATTAAGGAATATACAATTGCACCGGCTATTCAGGTTACCGAGGGTTTACCCTACCACGAGTGGTTCATAGAGTTTGAAACCCCACCTTCTGACATAGATGCGTTTGCAGCCTGTGTTAATAAGCATTTGGTTGAAAAAAACATTTACTATCAGGACTTAATTGTGGGTAAGATTCTCCAAAATCTGAAAATCAGGACCATGCGCAAGAATGCCTTTATAGATTATATGAAGTCGGTTGGTAAGCTAGGTGGACAGAATAAGGTGCAAAGATTAAGTAATGACCGCAAAATGGCAGATGCTTTACAACCTTATTTAGCTGAATAGTATTTGTTCTCTTTTTTTGTTTTAAAAGCTAAAGTCAGTTACCTCACTGTCATTTAGAATGAATTCTATGAATGCATGGTGTCTGGTTTCTTTCCCCTTAACAGTATAAAATCCTGTTATCATGTTGCCCGATTTACTCTGGATACTACTTTTAACTGATAAGCCATAGTTTTTAAACATTTTTTCATACTTGTGTTGGTGTTTGGCATGGTATGGATAAACGATTTTGTATTCCCTCACCTGGCTCAACTTGTCAATGAAGGTATCCAAAAATGAAAAGATAAAAAGCACGGTGGCAACCAGTATGCAACCAATGATGGATACCATATAATATCCTGCACCGATTCCCATGCCAAGTGCAGCAGAAAGCCAAATGGAAGCCGCAGTAGTGATGCCATTTACCCTATTATTATTTCTATAGATAAGTCCTGCACCAAGAAACCCGATACCGGTTACTATATTGGAAGCAATACGGTCAGGATTTCCTGTGCCTCCAATAGTTTGTGAGAAAATAGTAAATAAGGTAGCCCCCATACATATTAGTATTATGGTGCGGAATCCGGCCGACTTGCTCCTCATTTCACGCTCAATACCTATTATCCCACCTACTAGTATAGATAGTGCTAGCTTTATTATTATTTCTTGTTCATTTACCATGGCCTTAACGTAAAAGTAATATTTAAGCCGCATTTATTGTAATCCTGAATTGATTTTCCGGGTGAGCAATTCAGGAAATATACCCTGTTAAATATTACTTAATAGAAGGATTTCTGTTAATGCGATTACTTTATTTCCTATTTTTATAAAAATTATAGTTCATGAAAAGAAAACTACTTTTAGCGATTGCTATGTTCGGCATCTCCATAGGGTCTTTTGCCCAGGTTATGCCATATACATTCTCAGCCTACAACCAGGCTTATCTTCCACTCGATTCTGCAACACGCATCGACTCAGGTGTAATATGGGATTATAATACCACGTTTACAGCCCCGGTAGGGTTTCATTTTTTGATAGACACTATAAATTGCCCTGCATTTATATTCAACGACAACTCTTTTTTTGCTGATTCCGGGAATTTTCTTGATGGATTTATAATTTCTGATGCTGATTTTACTGACCGTGGTATAGATAGTTTGATAAAGTCAAAATCACCCGTAAGGTATAAAGTAACAGGCCCGCCTAAGGAACGTATTTTTAAGGCTGAATATTTTAACGTTGGCTTTGATTATCAATTTCAGCAAGGTATACCTTTGACCGATTCTGTTAATTTTCAGGTATGGTTTTATGAAGATTCTGGAACTGTAGAAATCAGGTTCGGCCCTTCATTAGTATCTGTTTCCGATTATTTCCAATTTATAGGAAATGATGTTTCGGGTTATGTTCAGCATATTGATACTAATGGTAATGGTTATTTGTATATATTGAAAGGTAACCCTGCCCACCCAACGATGCAAACCGTTCATATGGTAAATGGTATTCCTACAACTTCATTTAGCGGTTTGGATGCATGGCCTCCTAATGGAACAGTTTATAAGTATACACGGAAGAATCCTATTAATCTGGTTCAGGTACCGGTTGTGTTTACAGATGAAAATGTTGATGTATTCCCTACTGTATGCACTAACCAGCTGACAATAAGGTTTGATGGTAATGAGACACCTGAATATAATGTTGTATCAATAAGTGGTGCGAACATGAACATGAAAGGTCAGGTAAGTCGTGGTACAAATAAGATTGATGTAAGTAACCTGGCAGCTGGTACCTATTTATTGCATTTGCAAGGCGGTGCTGATAGTAAGGTTTTCAGGTTTGTAAAAATGTAGTTGTTATTTTGGTGCACCTTAATGCACGGGTTAAATTCTTTCGTCAGGGCATCAAATTTCTCTCGAATTTGATGCCCTGTTTCGTTTTTGTATCCCCATTGTATATCAGTCTAAAATTTAGTAAAATATGGTAAGCCCTTGAGATGCTTTAATGAGGGTGTCCTTAATGCAAATGGACCAACATTAAATAAGCCCCTTCTAACTATAATTAATAAATTTCTAAGCCCTTATTTGTATCTTACGCCCCACAAAATAAGCTATAGAAAATGGCACAATTAATCAGGAAGGAAGATGCGCTTGAATACCATTCCAAGGGAAGACCCGGGAAAATAGAAGTAATTCCTACAAAGGAAACTAAAACCCAGCGCGACCTTGCGTTGGCCTATTCACCAGGTGTGGCAGAGCCTTGTATGGAGATATATGCTAATCCTGAAGATGTCTATAAATATACTGCCAAAGGAAATCTTGTTGCCGTTATCAGCAATGGTACTGCTGTGTTGGGCCTTGGTGATATTGGGCCTCTGGCTTCAAAACCAGTAATGGAAGGCAAGGGTTTACTCTTTAAGATTTATGCTGATATTGATGTGTTCGATATAGAATTGGACACTCATAATATTGATGATTTTGTAAAAGTGGTTAAAGCACTTGAACCTACATTTGGTGGTATCAACCTTGAAGATATAAAAGCCCCCGAGTGTTTCGAAATTGAAACAAGGCTAAAGGAAGAGCTTAGCATACCTATTATGCACGACGACCAGCATGGCACTGCCATCATAAGTGGTGCGGCACTACTCAATGCTATTGATATCGTAGGGAAAAAACTGAGTGAAGTAAAAATTGTGATTAATGGTGCAGGTGCATCAGCAAGCTCCTGCTGTAAAATATATCTTGCCTTAGGTGCCCAGGTGCATAATGTATTTATGTTTGATAGTAAGGGCCTGATAACTAAAGACCGTACAGACCTCGATGAGCATAAAAAACAATTTGCACAGGATTCTCCGCACATGGATTTGCAGGATGCTATGATAGGTGCCGATGTGTTTATTGGTTTATCAAAAGGTAATGTAGTATCGCAGGATATGGTAAAAGGCATGGCTGCTAAGCCTATCATATTTGCCTTGGCTAATCCTAATCCCGAAATTACCTATGATGATGCATTGGCGGCTCGCCCTGATGCTATTATGGCTACCGGACGGAGCGATTACCCCAACCAGGTTAATAATGTTCTTGGCTTCCCTTACATCTTCCGGGGGGCATTGGACGTAAGGTCACGTACTATTAATGAGGAAATGAAATTGGCAGCAGTAAAGGCATTAGCTGCACTGGCCAAAGAGCCTGTACCTGATATTGTGAATGTGGCCTATAATAATGTTACACTCCAATATGGCCCCAATTATATTATACCAAAACCAATGGATCCAAGGTTATTGGTAACAGTAAGTACAGCAGTGGCACGTGCTGCAATGGATAGTGGGGTGGCAAGGAAGCCAATTACCGACTGGAATGCTTACGAGTCTGAACTATACCGCCGTCTGGGTAGCGACGACCTGTTGATGAGGTACATAACCAATAAGGCCAAGCAAAATCCTAAGAGGGTGGTCTTTGCCGATTCTGAAAATATCAAGATTCTTAAAGCTGCACAGATTGCCAAAGACGAGGGCATTGCTATACCAATCCTATTAGGCAATGAGCAGAAAATAAGGGCGATGATAGCCGAAAATATGCTTCACCTTCCTGATGTGGAAATTATAGACACACTAAGTGATAGCACAGAGAAAAAAAGGTCGGAATATGGCGACGATTTCTTTGAAAAGCGCCAGCGTAAAGGCTATAACCTTTATGAAGCCAGGAAGGCAATGCGTGAGCGTAGCTATTATGGTTGCATGATGGTGAAAAATGGTGAGGCTGATGCGATGATCTCAGGTCTTACACGTAAATATCCTGATACTATAAGGCCAGCCCTGGAAATAATAGGTATGGAAGACGGCGTAAAAAGGGTAGCAGGTATGTATATCATGCTCACCAAAAAAGGACCTTTATTCTTTGCTGATACCACACTTAACTTCAACCCGACAGTGGAGGAGTTGATTGATATTACTTTACTTACGGCCAATGTGGTTGGTAATTTTAATATAAAACCACGTATTGCCATGCTTTCCTACTCTAATTTCGGAAGCAGTATGGGTGCTGAAGCAACTTTGGTAAGGGATGCCACTGCCAAAATAAAGGACATGCGACCCGACCTGATTATTGATGGGGAGGTGCAGGTAGGTGTGGCTTTTAATAAGGAATTACTAGCTGAAAACTATCCTTTCAGTGACCTGGTAAATGAGTCGCCCAATGTGTTGATTTTCCCGAATCTTGCTGCAGGTAATATCGCTTACCATTTGTTACAGGAAGTAGGTGGTGCAGAGTCCGTAGGGCCTATTTTATTAGGATTGAAGAAACCTGTTTATGTATTACAATTGGGTAGTACGGTTAGGCAGATTGTAAATATTATTGCATTATCGGTAGTAGAGGCCCAGGTAAAAGGGTAGGCCGGTATTAGATTTTTAAGGCAAATTACCATTCCAGGTTGATCTGTTGTCTACATTAATTTGTGGAAAACCGATCAATTTAGAATGGTATTTTTTATTTCAAAAGGTTGGATTAATACAACTCTGCCTTGCATAAATTGAATGTAGATTTTCTTATGTGTTGGAGGTGGGATGGATTAATTATTAACTTCTGATTGCATTATTGACATTAATAGTTTGTTCTGAAATTTTACGCCGAAATAAGTTAGGCAAATACACAAAAATGTTTAATTTTAACGGTTAAAATTAAATTAGTCCAAACTTATCTAACTCTATATGGGAAAGAAATACTTACTCCACCTTGTTACAGTCTTATTCCTATTAACCAATAGTATATTGGGGTATTCCCAGACAATAACCTTGTTTGCGGGTAGTGCTGCCGGAACCGGTGGTTATACTGGTGATGGCACAGGCCTTACCTCCTACGAATTAAATTCAAACAGAGGTATAGCCATTGACAAATTTGGAGCTTTATACATTGCCGACTATGGTAATAATAGAATTCGTAAAATAGTTGGGACAACTATATCTACTATAGCAGGAATAGGGGTTGCCGGATATACTGGTGATAATGGGGCGGCAACAAGTGCCAAGATAGATCGCCCTAATGCAATAGTAGTCGATGGTGCAGGTAATGTTTATTTTAGTGAGTTTGGAAACAGTGTAGTACGTAAAATTAATGGTACAACAAATATCATTACTACTGTAGCTGGTACTGGTACTGCTGGTGCAGGTACAGATGGTGTTGCCGCAACTATATCTAACCTTAACGTTCCTGTAGGTGTTGCAGTCGACAGGAGGGGTAATTTATATATTGCTGACCAGTATAATAATAAAATCAGGAGGGTAAATCCGGCTGGGGTAATAAGCACCTTTGCAGGAACTGGAACTGGTAGTTTTAGTGGGGATGGTGCCCCGGCAACTGCATGTACAATGCATTTTCCAATGTGGATTAAATTTGATATGTGGGGTAACTTATTTTTCGAAGACAGGGAAAATAATCGTATTCGTGAGGTTTCTAGTTCTAACATTGTTTCTACTGTAGCTGGCTTTGGTGGTGCATCAGGTTTTGCTGGTGATGGTGGTCCGGCGACTACAGCACAATTTACCCGCACATTTGGTGGTATTAAGTTTGATGGTGCTGGTAATATGTATATTGCTGATGGTGATAACTACAACGTGCGTAAAATAACTGCTGTAGCAGGCTTAATTACAAATACAGATGTAATCAATACAGTAGCCGGTACGCATACTGCGGGCTTTACTGGTGATGGTGGCCCTGCTCTTTCAGCAACATTTAGGCAGCTTTCTGATATTGCTTTAGATACTTCAGGAAATTACTACATAAGTGATAGTGGTAATAATGTAATACGTTTTGTAGATAACAGAAACAACCGGCCACATTTTGTAAATGGATATAATCAGAGTATCACGGTCTGCGAAAACTCAGTCTTAAATAGTATTAATTCCCAGTTAGCAGTATCAGACTTAGAGACTGGCCAAACGCTTACATGGGGAATATATACAGCACCTATCAAGGGTACGGCAAATGTTGTTTATACATCCACATCTACAGGAGCAACAGTAACCCCTACAGGGCTTACCTATACGCCAAATACTAATGTAAGTGGAGCTGACACATTTGTAGTTTGGGTTAATGATGGTTTATCATTGGATACCACACGTATTATTGTCAATATCACATCATTCTATGCGGGTTTGGTAACCCCTGATCTTGCTAATGTATGTGTTGGTAATACCCTGGCACTTTCACATGATACTACAGGTGGTGCAT
>CANGSR010000030.1 GCA_947456055.1 Chitinophagaceae bacterium | reverse complement strand
TGACAAGACGGGTATTTTAACGGTTACTGCCGATGCCTTATACCGTGCCTGTCCTGATACTTCTGTTAGTCGTAAAGTATATGTTTTCGCAAATCCGGCTGTTGATTTAGGTGGTGATACATCGATTTGTCCCGGTAGTGAGCCATTGGTGATAGTGGAGCATGCTAATGAAAATAATAGGATTGCACGTTTTGTTTGGAATACAGGACAAACAGGTCCACGACTTGTGGTTACTGCACCGGGTACCTATTATGTGACTGTTAATGTTCAGGGTTGCCTAACTACCGACTCCATTCGGGTGAAGAACGATTGTTACATGGATATTCCAAATGCCTTTACTCCAAATGGTGATGGCCTAAATGATTATTTCTTCCCCCGTCAGCAATTATCCAGCGGCCTTGTTACCTTCTCAATGCATATTTATAATCGCTGGGGTCAGGAAATATTTGCCACTACAAATATCGATGGTCGTGGCTGGGATGGTAAATTCAATGGTGTAGACCAGCCTGAAGGGGTATTTATTTATATAATTGAAGGTACATTCAGGGATGGCCAAAAAGAAACGCACAAGGGTAATGTAACCCTCGTTAGGTAGGCGCACATTAGGTTCAATTATTCTGGTCTTTTTCCCCTTTTTCAGAATTTCATAGTTCATTTATTTTTCTCTACATTACAATCCAATTCAGGACATTATTGTTGGTCGCTGGGTTGGATTGTTTTTTGTGAAAATATACCCTAATACTCATGAAGAAATTAGTAGTATTTTTTTTGTTGCTCATCTCCATTAATGCACAGGCTAAGCTGCAAGGGCAGGCACTGGTTGATTCATTGTTAACTGTGCTGCCAAATGCAAAAGAAGATACGAATAAGGTAAATATCCTAGCCAAATTATCATACTCCTATTATGGTATCAGTATTGAAGAAGGATTAAAATATGGTAAACAAGGTCTGGAATTAGCAACCCACCTTGGATGGCAAAAAGGTATAGCTATAAATCACAATTCTATTGGTGTATTGCTAGATAGCAAAGGCGATTATGCCGGAGCATTGGCAGAACATGCAGCTTCTGGAAAAATATTGACTGAATTAAAAGAAAGTCTATTATTGACCAATTCTATGGTTAATACCGGGCTTGTATTTCTGCATCTGGGTAAGTATCAGGAAGCACTTAATAAGTTTAGCGAAGCACTAGAGTTAAAAACTAAAGTGACTCATGAAAAAGGTGACTTTTCTATATATAATAATATGGGTCTTGCTTATGAGAAGATGTCGAACTACCCTGAGGCATTAAAGATGCATTATGCTGCCCTTAGGATAAATGAGGAGAATGACAATAAAAGAGGGGTTGCATCATCTTACAACAATATAGGCCTAATATATATGAATCTCGGGAAGTATGAAGACGCCCTTAAAAGCCACTTTGCCTCCTTGAAGATCAATCAGGAACTAAAAATTAAAACGGGTGTTGCCAATTCATACAATAATATTGGTACGATATATTATTTTCAGAATAAATATACTGAGGCTCTTAAATATTTCAACAGTGCACTCCAATCAAGAATTGAATTAGGCGAAATTGCCGATATCGGTGATGCCCACTCCAATATTGCAGGTGTTTACCAAAAGCTGGATAGCCTTGATCAGGCAATTAGCCACTACCAAAGTAGCCTTAAAATTTATGAAGAAATTGGTGACAAAAACGGTGTTGCGGCTACAAATAACAATATTGGTGTTGTATATGTTCAACAGAAACGTTTTGAAGATGCGGAACCTTTTTTAAACAAAGGATTGGCGCTGGCAAAAGAAATGGGTTCGCTCGACCTACTATGTGATGCAAGCAAAGGCCTAAGTGAAATATATGAACACAAAGGCCAGTTTGAAAAATCATTAGAGAATTACAAATTATGGGTGACTACCAAGGATAGTATTTTCAATCAGGAGAATTCAAAGAAGACAATTCAAACCCAGCTGCAATATGACTTTGGAAAAAAAGAAGCTGATACCAAACTGGAGCATGAAAAGAAACTAAATGACCAAAAAAGTACCACTCTTCTGATATTTATTGCTCTTATCATAGTAGCGGCCATTGCAGTCATGCTTATTTTAAGGTCAAGGTATAGGGCCAAAATTCAGGCACAAACTGAAGCTACGAATAAACAATTAGCCGCTGATAAAGCTAAATTGGATGAACTCAACCACTTGCAGCAGGAATTACTGGTGCAAAAGGATGCCCTGATGGAAGAACTGGGGGTAGCTGCAGAAATGAAATCAAAATTCCTGGCTAACATATCTCATGAACTAAGAACCCCGGTTACCCTGCTCACCGGTATGCTGGAAATGCTCAGGGACAAAAGCGCAGGGAATACCGATAAGCTAGATATTGCACTGAATAATAGTCGCAGACTGAAGTTTATGATTGAGGAAATCCTGGATTTATCGAGGATGGAAAGTAATGATGCAAAGCTGAAGCTGGAAAATAAGGAAGTAGCGCCATTGCTCAAACGTATTGTATACGCATTTGAAACATTTATCCAGAAGCAGGAATTGTCATTAACTTTTAATGATAGTAAAGCAATAGGCCTTTATGCCCAGCTTGATGAAGATAAATTCGAGAAAATAATCAATAACCTGGTTTACAATGCGGTGAAGTTTAATAAGCGTGGAGGCAGCATAAGTGTTCAGGCTTATTCTTCTGCTGCGAATAAAGAGCTAATTATCAAGGTAGAGGATACCGGTACGGGTATACAACCAGCCGATTTGCCACATATTTTTGATAGGTTCTACCAGGGCGAGAGTACTAATAAATCTGGTGGAGTAGGTATTGGGCTGTCTTTGGTAAAAGAATTTACCTCACTGATGGGGGGAAGGGTTGAGGTGGCAAGTCTGCCAGGTAGAGGCGCCACATTTACCCTTTATTTCCCGCTTGCAGAAAAAGAGATAAAAATAAGTGAGGTGTATGAAGAAATTATTCAATTACCTGAAGAAGAATGGGGGCATTTTGCCGTAAAACAAACTGTACTGATAGTAGAGGATAATATGGAAATGAGGTATTACCTCAAAGAGATATTAGGAGATAAAGTGAAAATTCTTGAAGCTCCCAATGGAGCACAGGCGCTAAAATTGCTTGAGTCAACCACAGTTGATCTCATTATATCAGATATAATGATGCCTGAAATGGATGGACGAGAATTCATCGCTCGTCTGAAAGCTACTGAAAACTTAAAGAAGATACCGGTGATAAGCTTGTCAGCCCTTGCCGACCAGGAGAGCCAGTTGGGTATGCTGCGTTTGGGGGTAGATGATTATATAGTAAAACCCTTCAATGCTGATGAGCTCAGGGTAAGGGTTTATAACTTACTGAATAATTATGCCGAAAGAAAATCCTTTAACGAGCAGCCAGCTGAACCCGAAGATATAGCAGTGAGCAATAAAGAAGCCGACGAATTGAGAGCTAAAATTGCAGAATATGTATTGGCCAGATTGAAGAATGTAAACGTATCGGTGCAGGATTTGGCTACTGAATTAGCTATGAGTGAGCGACAGCTTTACCGTCTTACTAAAAGCCTTACAGGCTGTTCGCCAGCCCAACTGATAAAAGAGGTGCGCCTGCAAAAAGCCTATGAATTATTACTTACCGGCAATATCACCAAGATAGAAGACGTAGCCAACCGGGTGGGCTTTGAATCTGCTGGCTATTTTTCACGCCAGTTCTTAGAGCGTTTCGGTAAGCGACCTACCGAGTTTTTGTAAGGATGGGGAATATGTTATTTTGAGTATCTAATTTGTTGCACAAAAGTTCTTTTAAAATGACGTTTTCAATCCCAGCAAAAAGACCAAAACTACTGTCAGAAACTCTAGGATAAGACGCCATCTCGCTTCGAGATTATCAAAGTTCGATGGTGGAAAAATTGCGGTCAGCACCGCTTTCCGCGGTCAGACCGCAATTTTTGGCGCATATTTCAATGAAGTATAGTAGGATACGACACCCTCTCCTTTGGAGAAACAAATTTGTTGCACAAAAGTTCATTGAAAATGACGTGGCCAATCATGGAGGGATTCCAAAAATTACTGTCATAAACGTCAGGATACGGCACCCTCTCCTTGGGAGAGGGCCGGGGTGAGGCCACCTACTGGCTATGCAAATTTCACACTGCATATACCCCGAAAAACATACTTGTCAATGGCAGTGGGCCGTGGTGGGGCATTAGATGTTCTTAAAACGCAATGTCAGTAGCCCCGGCCTTCAGGCCGGGGTATGATACAATAAAATATATTGGCTTTAGCCGAAATTATTGCGCATGGAATCATCCATATACCAATTTTGGCTAAAGCCAATTATCATTTCACCTCCTTTCCCCGGCATAAATGCCGGGGCTACTTAAAATATCTACAGATGGTGTTTAAAAAAACAGGACAATACATCCAAAATTTATTGTCATAAACGTCAGGATACGACACCCTCTCCTTTGCCTGCCCACCGTTGTGGGGATATGGCTGGGGTGAGGCCTCCGAATTGTAGATTCCCCTCTTTTGTCATGTTATTGCAATGGTGAATACTTCAATAATCCTGCCACATGCATCAGGTTTTAGTAAAATAATCTTCAAAATAAATGTTATTAATGTGTTATGCTAACTAAAATTTCGTGAAACGGCAAATATAAATAACAAAGGCTATATTTGTAATTGATTGAAAATCAATTAATTTATATTTTTTGGCAGATTTATTACAGAGAATGGCAGGATTGTTACAGTAGTTGGCGAAAAATTATGTTAACTGTAATAGTATATTGCACCATCAAAATATCATCAATATCGCAAACAAATCTTTATGAAACCAAGTTCTATTTTGAAAATTTCGGTGTTGCTATTTGTCCTTCTGGGCTTCAATAGGCAATCATTTGGACAGTCTATCACCTTTAGTTACACTGGTTCGGTACAGCAATATACTATACCTGCTGGTGTTACATTAATTACAGTTGACGCCATAGGCGCACTTGGTGGTACTTCATCCACAGCACAACATGGTGGTTATGGAGGTCGTACACAGTGTTTATTGACCGTAACCCCCGGACAAGTTTTATTTATTTTCTGTGGTGGTCAGGGCAGTACTGGAGTGGCAGGCACAAGCCAGCCTGGTGGATTTAATGATTCAGGTGCAAATGGTGGTTTTTGTACCAGTATTTCAGGTTATGGTGGTGCTGGCGGTGGTGGTGCATCTGATATACGTATAGGTGGAATTGCGTTTACCAACCGTGTTGTAGTGGCAGGTGGCGGTGGCGGAGGAGGTTGCAATTGTTTCAATCCTGGTGGAAATGGAGGTGGCCTCACAGGAGGTAATGCCACGTCCTGTAGTACAGAATTTAATGGTATAGGAGGCTCACAGGTTGCAGGTGGCAGTGGTGGAACCTTCTCCTCTTATGGTACTTCAGGTTCTGGTGTATTAGGCTTAGGTGGTATTGCAAGTACATCTCCATTCCAAACTCCGGGTTCTGCCGGTGGCGGTGGTGGCGGTGGCTACTATGGTGGCAGCGGTGGCTCGTGGGGCGGCGGCGGTGGCGGTTCGTCATATACCCACCCAACACTTGCTACAAGTGTAGTTCATACACAGGGTTATAATACTTCAGGTAATGGATCAATTATAATAATGGTACCATGTACCATTGGTTCAATTACCGGTAATACAACTATATCTACAGCTATTAACACCACCCTTTCTAATACTATTAGTGGCGGAATATGGTCTTCTTCAAATAATAGCATTGCTACTGTAGGTAGTAGTTCTGGTATAGTACATGGTGTTGCTGTAGGTACAGCAATCATTACTTATGCAACTAGTACATCTTGTAGGGTTACAACTACAGTTACTGTAAATGCGCCCCGTTCAGGTATTAATTTCGATGGGGTTAATGATTCTATAACCACAAATAATTTCATCACCAACCTTTCTTTTGGTGACTTTACATTGGAGTGTTGGGTAAAAACAACCGGTACCAGCGAAGGTTTGATTACCAAAACTTATGGAGGTTCATGGAACTGGGGCCAAAGAAGTTTTTATATAGACGCAACAGGTAAGCCTGCAATGGTGGGCTTTGCTACCAACTATATCTTAAGTGATATGGCGGTGAACGACGGTCAATGGCATCATATCGCCTGTACCTGGATTTTATCGAGCCTTACAGGCCGTATTTATATTGATGGTGTTAACCACACGGGTGCTGTTACTTATTATCCCTATTCGTCTGAATCAGGTAGTATTGTAATTGGCGGGGCAAACTTTGGCGTTGAAGCTCCTAATGTCTTCAGTGGTTCAATGGACGAAGTCCGTATTTGGGATGTAGCGCATACTCAGTCTGAAGTAATATCAACTATGAATTGTAGTGTGCCTCAGCAAACACACCTCAAAGCTTATTACCGTTTCGATGAGGGTACTGCTGCAGGGGATAATACAGTCATCACAAATGCACTTGACTATAGTGGAAATAATATCTGTGGTCGCCTCAATAATTTCGGACTTACAGGAACTACATCAAACTATGTATTAGGTTCAATTGGTGATTGCAGTCCTATAGCTGCAAGTGTACCAGGTGCTATTACTGGTAATACTACTATATCTACTGCCATTACTACCACATTGGCTGATGCTGTTGCTGGAGGCACATGGAGTAGTAGCAATACATCAGTAGCAACTATTGGTACTTCTGGTAAGGTAACCGGCCTTTCGGTAGGTACTTCTATCATTTCTTATACTATTGGCTGTAATGCTGCTACAGCAGTAGTTACAGTAAATGCACCACGTTCAGGTATTAAATTCGATGGTACAAATGATTATATAAGTACAAATGCATCAGTAGTTGATTTGTCTTATGGTGCATTTACTTTAGAAACATGGGTTAAAACTACAGGCGTAAGTATGGGTCTTTTCACCAAGCAAGATGCAGGTACAAGCTGGGATTATGGTGAAAAGTGTTTTTATTTAGATGCTGCCGGTAAGCCAACCTTTGTAGGCTATGCATGTAGTTATATTAATAGTAGTACCGCCGTCAACGACGGTCAGTGGCATCATATTGCCCTTACCTGGTCATTTACAGGTTTGGCTGGCCATATCTATGTAGATGGTATTGATAGAACTACGTCAATGACTTATTACCCTGCTTTCGGAGATTACGGTACATTTAATATTGGTAATGGTAATTATAATGGCTACACACCTGAGGCCCCTAATACATTTAGTGGTACTATGGACGAAATTCGTGTTTGGAATGTGGCTCGTACACAATCACAGATACAATCTGCGATGAACTGTTCGGTACCCCAACAGACAGGTTTGGTGGCATACTATCGCTTCGATGAGGGTACGGCAGGTAGTTCAAATACAACAATTACAAACGCTGTAGACTATAGTGGTAACAATATTTGTGGTCTTTTAAATAACTTCACTCTTACAGGCACTACTTCAAATTATGTTACAGGTTCTATCGGTGATTGCAGCCCAATATCAATGGGTGCGCCAACTGCAATTACAGGCAATACAACTTTATCTACTGCTATTACAACTACACTGGCTGATGCAACACCAGGTGGCATATGGAGTAGTAGCAATACTGCAGTAGCGACTATTGGTACAACTGGTAAAGTGACTGGTCTTGCAGTAGGCACTTCTCTTATTTCTTATACTATAGGTTGTAATGCAGCTACCACGGTAGTTACAGTTAACGCTCCCCGTTCAGGTATTAATTTCGATGGCGTTAATGATACAATTAGTACCAATAATTTCATCACTAACCTGTCTTTTGGTGACTTTACATTGGAGTGCTGGGTAAAAACAACAGGGACCAGTGAAGGGTTGATTACCAAAACTTATGGCGGGTCATACAACTGGGGCCAAAGGAGCTTTTATATTGATGCTACGGGTAAACCAGCTATGGTAGGTTTTGCTACCAACTATATCTTAAGTGATATGGCTGTAAATGATGGCCAGTGGCACCATATTGCATGTACCTGGATTTTATCTGGCCTTGTTGGCCGTATTTATATAGATGGTGTTAACCACACAGGTGCTGTTACCTACTATCCATATTCATCAGAAACAGGAAGTATAGTAATAGGTGGTGCTAACTTTGGCTCTGAAGCTCCTAATGTATTCAGCGGTTCAATGGACGAGGTACGTATTTGGGATGTAGCACGTACCCAATCACAAGTACAATCAACAATGAATTGTACTGTTCCGGCTCAAACACATCTAAAGGCTTATTACCGCTTTGACGAAGGTGTAGCAGGAGGTTCAAATACGGGTATTTTAAATGCCAATGATTATAGTGGAAATAATTATTGTGGTCGCTTATATAATTTCGGTCTTACTGGTACTATATCAAATTATGTATCTGGTTCAATAGGTGATTGCAGCCCAATATCAACTGGAATGCCTGGACCTATTACTGGTAATACTCCATTGGCGATAGGTAATACTACCACTCTTGCTGATACCGTATCGGGCGGGGTATGGAGTAGTAACAACACTGCCGTAGCTACAGTGGGTAGTACAGGTGTGGTAACTGGTATTTCTGCTGGTACTACTACAATCAGTTATGCCATTGGTTGCAATGTTTCAACTGCAATTGTTACAGTTAATACTCCACATTCAGGTATTAATACTAACGGTACTTCAAGTTATGTTGCTATACCTAATTCTCTTTCTGGTGGTGATATGACTATTGAGTACTGGATGAAGACCACCTCAACAGGTGCTACAGGTCCTTTCGTTCAATGGTATGAGGGTAATGGTATAATAGATGGTGAGGTGCCTTATTTTTTTGATGATTTCGGAACATCCCTATATGGCAACAAACTGGCTTTCGGTATGGGTAACCCTGACACTACAATTTTCTCTACATCAAATGTAAACACAGGTAATTGGGTGCATGTTGCCGCAACTTGGAGCCACACTACAGGTGCTATGAAATTGTATATTAATGGTGTGCTTGAATCAACAATAACTGGTCCAACAGCTTTACGTACCGCTGCTCCAAGGATTACAATCGGTATGACCCAAACCGGCGCCCATATGTTTAATGGTACAATTGATGAGGTTCGTTTGTGGAATACAGTGAGAACGCAATCTCAGATTCAGGCGAATATGAATTGTGATGTTGCCCGTCAATCTAATCTGGTTGGTTATTATAGGTTTGATGAAGGTGTAGCTGGTGGTACTAATACCTCTCTGGTAAATGTTCCTGATTATAGCGGTAATTCTAATTGTGGTTCTTTTAATGGTTTTGCGCTCACTGGTTCTACATCAAACTACGTGACTGGTGCTATAGGAAGTTGTAATTCTATTAATATGAATCCACCTGCTCCAATAACTGGTACTTTGTCTGCTTGCCCGGGTGGTACTACAACTTTATCAGATACTTCAACTGGTGGTATGTGGTCAAGTGGAGACACTGCTGTGGCTACAGTTAATTCAGGTGGTGTTGTTACTGGTATTACTTCAGGTACTACTACTATTACTTATTCATTGAATTGTAGTATTGTAACAGCTATAGTTAGGATTGCCCCTGTTTTATCACCCATTACAGGTGAAACCACGGTTTGTGTTGGTTCTACTTCTGCTTTATCTAATGCAACAACTGGTGGTACATGGTCGGTTAGTAACACTAACGCCACAATTGGTAGTACGGGTATTGTTTCTGGTGTTTCCGCTGGTGCAGCTATCGTTACCTACCGTTTGGCTTCAGGTTGTTATTCAACGGCTGCAGTCAATATTAATGCCCTACCAACTTCTACTTTCTCTGTTACTCCTAATCCTGTTTGTTTGGGAACAGCTACCACATTCTCGGGTTCGTCTACTTCTGGCACATGTACAGGCAAGGCTTTGAGCTTTAATGGTACTACCGGTGTGGCATCTTTAGGCTCAGTAATTTCAAGTGCTACTTCAGATATTACTTTGGAGGCCTGGGTTAACTGGGATGGCACTGGCTCTGGAATACAGATGATGATGGTTAATGGTAATACAGCATTCAATGGTTATGCTTTGATGAGCGTTCGCGATACTGTATATGGTATCCTAGGTAATGTTACCTTTATGAAATCGGGAGCATTACTTACACCTCACGTATGGACTCACTTAGCACTGGTATGTAATGCTTCACACGTTTGGACAATGTACCAGAATGGTGTTGCTACTACCTTAGCCAATAATACATTGACCCCAAATAATCCTTCTGGTTCTGGTGGCCAATTCTATATAGGTGCTGACCCATTACATACAGGTGAGGCTTTCCATGGTAATGTGGATGAAGCTAAATTCTGGACTGTTGCAAGGTCACAATCTCAAATTCAGGCTGACATGACTTTATGTTCCGAATCAGCACAGTCTAATTTGATAGGTTACTATCCATTCAATGAAGGCACTGGTACCTCAACTGCTGATGCCAGTGGCAATGGTCATAACCTGACAATTACTGCTCCAACATGGATTAATGATACCCTGAATAATAATATTACTTCTCTTTCATTCGGTGATGGTGCTTCCTCTATTGCTGCTAGTGTTGTTCATACTTATACTGCAATAGGTACTTATACACCAACATACACTGTTACATCAAGAGGTTGTTCATCTTCAACTACTAAAACTGTTGCAGTTAATCCAATACCACTGCAATAGGTGGTGCTGGTACTGTATGCGTTGGTTCTACTACTACCTTAACTAATACCGCCCCTGTAGGCATATGGAGCAGTGCCAATACTGCTGCTGCTACTGTAGGTAGTACAGGTATTGTAACTGGTGTTGCTGCTGGTACTACTACTATTTCTTACGTTACAGGTTGTGGTACGGTTACTAAGGTAATCAGGTCTATACCTTTACCATCGGCAATTACTGGTTCTTCTTCAATGTGTATTTCTTCAACAACTACTTTGTCTAACACTGCCGCAGGTGGAACATGGACAAGTGGTACTACTAGTATTGCTACAATTGGCTCATTGACTGGTGTTGTTTCAAGTATTGCCAATGGTACTACAATTATTACTTATAGCACTGGTTGTGGCACCCCAGCCACATTTGTTGAAACTGTAATAAGTTCTCCTGCTCCTATTACTGGTACTACAACTTTCTGCCCTGGTACTACCAATACATTAAGTAATACCACTGCAGGTGGTGTTTGGAGCAGTAGTAATACAAGTATAGCAACAGTAGTGGCAGGTACTGGTGTGGTAACTGGTGTTGCTGCGGGTACTGCATTAATATCGTATGCTATTCCATGTGGCATTGCTACTATAGTAGTTTCTGTTCAAACAGGTCTTACGCCAATTAATGGTACTCCAGCCGTTTGTGAAGGTTTAACTACAATATTGGCTAATGCAACTACAGGCGGAACATGGAGCAGTACTTCAACTGCTACTGCTACTATTGGTTCATCCACTGGAATTGTTACTGGTGTTGCCGCAGGTACTACCATTATTAGCTATATAACACCTACTGGTTGTTTTGCTACTATAGCATTTACTGTTAATCCTCGTTCAGGTATTACAGGCCCTTCTTCAATATGTGCCGGTACTACTGTTAATTTATCTAATTCAAATCCAGGTGGATTATGGACAAGCAGCAATATAGCTGTGGCTACTGTAAACTGTAATCTGGGTATTGTAAAAGGATTGACTTCTGGTACTTCTATTATCTCCTATACATTACCTACTGGTTGTGCATCAACTTTCACTGTTACTGTAATATCTCTTACAGCTAGCACAGGTGCAACCACCTTATGTACAGGTGCATCTACTACTATGTTAAACTCTACTCCTGGTGGTGTTTGGACAAGTAGCGATACTACACTTGCTTTTGTTAATCCATCCACAGGTGTTGTTACCGGTATTAATCCTGGTAATGTGGTGATTAATTATGCAGTTGGTAATGGATGTAATGTTTCATCGGGTATTACTATCTTAACGATTACTCCAAATTCTGGTGGAACCAATGTGTGCCAGGGTTTAACCACTACCATTTCTAATGTTACGGTGGGTGGTACTTGGTCTAGTAATAATACTGGTGTAGCATCGGTAGTGGCATCTACAGGTGTTATTACAGGTGTAGCTACAGGTGCTGCGGTGATTACGTATACTTTTGGTGCATCTTGCGTTACTACTTCTACGGTTAATGTAAATGCTGTACCTACTGCTGTTACTGTATCAGGTGGTGGTACATCATGTGGAAGTGCAACTCTTACAGCCACCGGTGGTTCAGGTGGTACTATCTATTTCCAGGGTACAAATGCTAATGGTACATCAACCGCCACAGCATCTTCTTCTCAGGTAATTACAACTTCAGGTACTTATTATTTCAGGTCCTTATCTTCAGCTGGATGCTGGGGTGCTGCTGGTAGCGCTACTGTTTTGATACCAACTATTACAGGGCCATCTAATGTTTGCCTTGCTACTACTTCTACCTTAGCTAATAGCGGTGGAACTGCAACTTGGAGTAGTTCTAATACTTCTGTAGCTACTATAGGTTCTGCAACTGGTCTTGTAACTCCGGCAGCGGCTGGTTCTACTGTTATTACTAGTATACTTTCATCGGGTTGTGTGGTAACTAATACGGTTACCGTTGGTACCCCAGCTTCAATGTCAGGTGCTCATACAGTATGCGTTGGTCAAACAACTACATTAATTAATCCTGGTACAGGTGGTACCTGGTCATCAAGTGCTCCAACTGTTGCTACTGTAGGTTCTACCGGTGTAGTAACTGGTGTTGCAGCTGGTCTGGCAGCTACCGTTACATATTCTTATAGTGCCACTTGCCGTGCTACATGGAGCGTTTCCGTAAATGCTTTAAGCCCAATTGTTAGCCCAGGCATAGGTTGTCTTGGCCAGACTGTTGCCTTAACTGATGGTGTTACCGGTGGTACATGGTCTAGTTCTGATCCTTCAGTTGCTACAATCAATTCAACAGGTGTGGTTTCTGGTATTGCTACAGGTACTACCACTATTTCTTATGTGCTACCTACTGGTTGTACTACAACAACACCTATGGCAATAAAAGTATTGTCAGCAATTACAGGCCCAGCTACTGTTTGTGCCGGTCAGTCAATCACACTCAGCAATACTACTTGTGGCGGTTCCTGGAGCACTTCTTCACCTACCATTGCTACTGTCAATGCTGGTAATGGTATAGTGGTAGGTGTGGCAGGTATATCTGTAACGCTTTCTGCTCCTATTACTTATACCTTAGGTTCAGGTTGTAAGTCAATAAGGACAATTACAGTAAATCCATTACCTGCTATTGGAGGAGCTACAAATGTTTGTCAGGGTCTTACTACTACATTGACTAACATTACTCCAGGTGGTACATGGACTAGTGCAACCACTTCAATAGCTACTATTAATGCTAGTGGGGTACTTTCAGGTGTGGGATCAGGTATTGTAACTATATCCTATTCACTACCTACTGGTTGCACAACTACAACTCCGGTATATGTAAATCCGGTTGCCCCAATTTCTGGCCCATCAAGAGTTTGCTTAGGTCAGACCATCACCCTTACTAACCCTGCCGGTGCTGGTACATGGAGTAGTGGTTCTGTAACCATTGCTACTGTTGGTTCTACCACAGGTATTGTGAGGGGTATTGCATCTGGTTTGTCTACGCCTATTACTTATACATTCTGTACAGGTTGTAGGGCTATTGCAACAGTTTCTGTTGCTCCAATTGGTGCAATCGCAGGTCCGGTAAGTGTTTGCCAGGGTCAAATGGTTACACTTACTGATGCCACCGCTGGTGGTAGCTGGACTAGCAGTAATAGCTCTATGGCTACATTTGCATCTACTAATGGTAATGTTACAGGTGTTAATCCTGGTTTGGTTACTGTTTCCTATACCATGCCGGTTACAGGTTGTACGTCAACAGCTTCATTAACAGTTAATCCATCTGCAGCTATTACTGGTCCTTCTACTGTATGTGTTGCACAAACTATTACTTTAGCTAATTCAGTTTCTGGCGGCTTGTGGAGTAGCACCAGTGCTACCACTGCGAAGGTTGGTTCTACCAATGGTATTGTAACTGGTATGGCTGGAGGCCTGGCTGCTACCATATCTTATATTACTTTACAAGGTTGTAGAACAACTAAATCCGTAAGTGTGGTGGCATTGCCAACTCCTGCTACTATAGCCGGTCCGGCAACAGTAAGTGTGAGTGGAGCACCAATCACTTTAACCAATTCAGTTACCGGTGGTGTGTGGACCAGCAGCAACATGGCTAAAGCTACAGTAAGCCCTGGTACTGGTATAGTTACTGGGGTAAGCGTAGGCAGTGCAACCATTACCTATGGTATAACAAATGCTGGAGGCTGTACCAATTTTGTTACCAAAAACATCACTGTAGGTCCGGCCGCAGCAACTCATTCTGCTAACCCCGACCAAACATTGACTATAATGGAAGGTACTTCACTCCAACTTACAGAAACAGCTGAAGGTGGTGCATGGTACAATGCTGATGGTGACGGAATCATTACCCTCAATAATGAAACAGGTAATGTAACAGGTATTGCACCTGGAAGGGCTACTGTAAGTTACACTGTGGTAACTGGTTCTGGTACTACTTTAAGTATTACAGAAATTACCGTAAAAGCAAAACCAACCATCATCAATACAGTTAGTACAGAAAGTATTTCTGTGAAAATTCTTCCTAACCCTAACCATGGAGACTTTATCATCAAGGGCACAACAGGAATTTCAGAAACTTCAGTTGTGACTCTTGAGGTTACAGATATGCTAGGTCAGGTAGTTTATACCAATAAACTGAACCTAACTGATGGCATCATTAATGAGCGTGTTATCCTAAGTAATACCCTGGCAAATGGCACCTACCACCTGAAACTGAGGACAACCAACAACCAAAATGTATTCCACTTTGTGATAGAAAAGTAATGACTATAGGGGGCTAATAAAAAGGGGCTGGTGGAAACACCGGCCCTTTGTTATTTCAAGCATTCACAGTTGGACATCAAATTTATTGTAAGAAAGTTCTTGCATGCATTGCCACCCCCTTTGGTCTGTCCCACTTTTGAGTAGGAGAGAGGGAGCAAAGCACTGGAATTGACTCACTAAGGATTTATGACAGCTATGTTTGTATTTTTATATGCCTTATAATAGCCCGAAGGGCTAAAATGTGAATAGCCCCCGGTGTAAACCGGGGGAAATAAAATAAAAAAATTATATGAACCCCAGCGGGGTTCAATGTGGAAGTAAAACGAATGTAATCTTCATAAATGTTTATGGTGGTGACATGTGGGCCATGGGTGAGGCCTCAGTTGATCCAATTTCAACACTTAATGTCCCCTCCTCATATCTCCCTCACCTCCCCAGGCAATATCACATAAATGCTAGTTGCAGCAGTACGCTGCATACTCACCAGCCCGGTAAGCATGCCAAAGGCGGGTAGCAAAAAGAGATTGTTAGTGCGGTAAAAGCAGGCCAACTTTATGTGCTGCCTTCCCGCCCCCGATAACACAAACCCGGGATGGATATGACCAGCAATATTCATTTTATTAGGGTCGGCATCTGCCAGCGGTTCGTGGCTATATATAATAGTGTCAGTTTCTATTTGGTCAATTACAGGTATGCCTATTTCTAAAAATAGGCTTGGATTAATCAAGTCGTGATTGCCTTTAATAAGTGTAAACTGTATTTGAGGGAATTTACCTATAAGCTCAGTAAAATAATGCCAGTCTCTATTAATATTACTATGAAAGAGGTCACCAAGAAAATAGACCTTTTGAGGTTCTATTTTCCTAAACAACATTTCTAGATTTACATAATCCCCCATTTGGGAATTGGCTGATAAGGGTATGCCTGAATTGCGGAAATGGCTTGCCTTGCCCAGGTGCACATCTGCTATTACAAGAAGTCCCTCATCGGGTTTATACAATGCCTTTTCGGGTAGAAGCCTGAAATTATTATTCTGTAGTATTATATCCATTTATTGTTCCAGCTGGGTTATCATTTTTTTAATCCTGTCCTCTACATTCTCATTGCTGAACTTTTCCCTTATCCGTTCGGTGAGTATCGGGAAACAAAATGGGCTTAATTGCTCCAATTCCCTGATGATTATTTTCTGCCGTTCCATACGGTGCAGGGCATCCATCATGCGCACTTGTTCCATCTGAAAGGTAAGTACCTCGTCATATGCCTGCCGCAAAAGCAGATTATTGGGCTCATTCTCGGTAAATACCGAAAAGAATAGTTGTGAAGTAGCCTGCACATGCCTTGTTTTCACCTGCTTACCAGGAAACCCATTAAATATCAATCCTGATATTCCTGCTATATTCCTAAATCGGCGGTTTGCCATTTCTGTAATGTTCATACATCCGCTTATATCATCAGCCAGATTGCCAGTATCAAACAGTGCATTACCCAATGCTTCCTCTATAGGTATTTCCTGGTCACTAAGCAATTCAAACCCATAATCATTCATAGATATTGAAAAGCTAATTGGCTTTATCTGACCGATGCGGTAAGCAAACAGCGCAGCCATACCCTCATGCACATTCCTACCCTCAAAAGGATAGATGAAAACGTGGTAACCTTCACGGCTTTGTGCTTTTTCTATCAGTAATTCATCATTAGCTGGTAGGTGCGAAATCCTTTTTTGTTCTTCAAACAAAGGTGCAAGCGACCTTATCTCAATATCTTTATTGCCCGGTAGGTGGTGTTCGTCAATTTTTTCACGTATTAACTTGGTAAGTTGTGAAGATAAGGGCATACGACCTCCTTGCCACGATGGGAAAACCCCTTTATTGCGCTTGGTAGGTTTTACAATAGCGCTCATATCCCTCACCCCTATCAATTCCAGATTTTTACCGGCAAACCAAAATACATCCCCTGGTTTCAGCCTGCTGATAAACCATTCTTCTATTGAGCCTAATCTGCCACCACCCTTAAATTTCACCTGTATCATGGTATCACTTTCTATAGTACCTATACTTAGCCTGTGGCGCATGGCTATTCCCCTATTGGTAACCTTATAAATGCCATCTTCTATTACCACCTTATGAAATTCATCATAGGCATCGAGCATTTCTCCTCCTTTGGTAATAAAATTGAGGCACCATTTAAACTCCTCCCACGATATGGAGGAGTAACAATGCGTTTTTACCACCTCATTATATATTTCCCTGTCTCTGAACCCATCTGAAATGGCTATGGTAACCAGGAATTGTATCAACACATCGAAACAGCGGATATAGGGTATACGTTGCTCTATTTCACCATGCTTCACGGCATGGCGCAGCGCACTTCCTTCTATTATCTCCAGAGAATGGGTAGGCAGGAAATATATGGTACTGGTGGCGCCGGGTTGGTGACCACTACGGCCTGCCCGCTGCATAAACCTGGCCACTCCTTTTGGCGAACCAACCTGTATCACTGTATTCACCGGCCTGAAATCAACCCCTAAATCCAGGCTACTCGTGCATACAACTACTTTTAATATACCCTCGTGCAGCGCATTCTCCACCCACAGTCTTATTTCCTCACCCAGCGAACCATGATGTATGGCTATCAATCCCGCAAGGTCGGGGTCTTTATATAATAGGCGTTGGTACCATATTTCGCACTGGGCACGTGTATTGGTAAAGAGTAGGGTAGAGGTGCTGTCGTGGATTATTTTAAGTACATCATCTAATAATTGTATGCCAAGATGCCCGCCCCAGGGATATTTATCTATAGGGTCGGGAATGAGGGTACGGATATTTATTTGTTTTTCAAGGTCGGTTCTTATCATTACCTGCCGGTTGTTGTAAGAACCCAATAAAATATCCCTTGCTTCTTCTATATTACCAATGGTGGCAGAGATGCCCCATATCTTTAGATTTGGATTAATGGCCTTTAGTCGGGATAGGGCTAATTCTATTTGTACCCCCCTTTTGGTACCCAATTGTTCGTGCCACTCATCCACCACCACAAATTCAAGGTTCTTGAAGGTATCAATATAGCCTTTTTGCGCCATCAGCAGGTGCACACTTTCGGGTGTGGTTATCAGCCCTTCTGGCATCGACTTTTTTTGTCGGGTGCGTTCTTTAGTTGTGGTATCGCCTGTCCTAATTCCTATAGTATAATTAAGCTCTAGTATTTCACTAACCCTTTCAGTAGCCAGGTGTATTTCTTTACTTAATGCACGTAGCGGAGTTATCCAGAGGCAATGCAAGCCTGCCGGCTTTTTCTTCCTATTATAATAGTGTTGCAGCACCCCAAACCATATGGCATATGTTTTGCCAAATCCTGTTGGCGCATTCAGCAAGCCCGAATAGCCATCGGCAATTGCCTCCCAGCTTTTTATCTGGAAATCATAGGGTTGCCACTTATTGTGCTCAAACCACTTTTTTGCTATTTCGTTGGCTATCTCCATATTTGCTTGTTTGGTAAAATTATGACCTTCCTGATTTGTTACGGCGGTTTATTTCCACAATTTTGAAATCATGGTAATTATAATATTGTCTTAGGCAGCTGGTAACTAATAAATAAAATGGCCTCCTAATTCCTCCCCAAAGTACTAGCCATGTATCCGATGCCCTTCGCAAGCTTATTGAAAATGAAGGACTCTGCAATCAATTGGACAAAAATGCCCGTGAATTCATCCTCCCGAGTGGGGAAGTGCTGCTAAATGCACCAAAGACTTGTATTCAAAACTTGTAGGGTTGTCAGGTATGTGATTGTTATCGCATCGCATAGTGCAAATAATATATTCGATTATTGGCATTGACTAGTAATTGATAATTAATTGCTATTTGGAAATCATTTATAAATAATAAACAATGTTTATGCATTAGTTGATTTTTATCAAAAAGTATTAAACAAATTTTCTCCTTTTTTTTGACTTCCTGATAAAATATCATTATTATTGGACTCTTGACGATTTTATGACAATCTAAGAATATAAAGCTCTTTAAGTAATGAAAACAAATATGCCAAGTCACAATGGTGATATTTTAAAAAATCTTAATGATTTTGCCTTCCGGGTTTTTGGATTTAATTTAGAATTAGAAAATAGTTCAAGCAGCTTGGAAGCATTTACCTGTGAACTAAGTAAGCTGGAACAAAAGATAAATTTGGTTCAAACCAAAAAATCAGAATCAAATCAGATTGGAATAAAAGATAAAATTGTCCTTAATTTATTAGACGCAGCACCAGATGGTATGGTGGCTATTAATGAAAATGGCACAATAGTCCTTTTCAATAAGTGCGCCGAAATTCTATTTGGATATACTAAGGAAGAAATAATAGGTAAGGGGCTTGACATACTGATGCCAACCCAATATAGTCAAAACCATAATCACCATGTTGCAAGTTATTTCAATAGACCATCAACCCGCCCCATGGGTGCCGTTTGGCGGGAGATGTATGCCAGAAAAAAGGATGGTACTCATTTTCCGGTTGATATCAGTTTAAGCTATATTGAGACTTCTGATGGCAAAATTGCAATAAGTGCTATTAGAGATATTTCAAAGGCTCAAAAAATCAATGAAGCAATTATTGAGAGCGAAAGAAAACTAAAAGATATTACGGCTACAATACCCGGCATTGTTTACCAATTTAGGGTTTTACCCAACAATAAATTTGAATTTACTTTCTTGAGCGAGGGGGCAACTGAAATTTGGGGAGTTTCACCTGAGCAAGTGTATAGGGATGGTAGTCTGCCTTTCACCAAAATTCACAAGGATGATTTACCTGCCGTTTTTGAATCCATGCATGCGTCAAACATAAGTGGGGAAATTGTCAACATAACATTTAGGATAAATGCCCCGAATGGGCAAACTAAATGGATGCAATCAAGTGCCGTTCCTACTATTGATAAGGATGGTATCCCAGTTCGCTCAGGCTGCATTCTTGATGTTACAAGTATTAAATTGGCAGAACAACAACTTGAAGAAAGTGAAGTTTTTAATAATAGCCTCTTATCATCTTTGACAGCTCATTTGGCTGTAGTTGATAACCATGGTACCATTGTTGCCACCAACAAAACCTGGGACGACTTTTATGATGCCTATGGTGATACCCAACTGCCCAGAATAAAACAAGGGCGAAATTTGTTTGAAATTTATGCCTCTGAAAGTGAAAAAGGAGACAAGGTCGCTAAAGACGCATTAGCAGCTATTGAGGCAGTACTATATTCTAACAGTAAACCAATCCAAATACCCTATAGTTGTATTATTAATGGTGTACAAAGATGGTTTTACCTAAGGGTAATGAAATTTGTAGGCGATGTGCCTAAGGTAATTTTGGTGCATAGTGACATTTCCGACATCAAGAAATCTGAACTATTGCTGCAGCAAAACAAAGAAAAATACAAAACCATTCTAGATACTACTGATGAAATGATTAATACCCTGTCGCCAGATGGGAAAATTGTTTGGGCAAATAATGCCTGGAAGAAAAATTTAGGATTTGTAGATGCAGATTTCGAAAATTTAAGACTGAGAGATATTTTACCTGGTGAAATTATACCAGGTTTTAATGATCGTTTTATGCGGCTGAAATCAGGTGAAACCATACTCGGGTTTAAGGCGAATATGATTACAAAAAAAGGTATAGTAATTAATGTTGCAGGTTCCTTAGTGCCTATTTTTGAAGATGGTGAATTTGTTGGTAGCCAGGCTTTTTTAAGAAATGTAACTGAGATAAATAGGGAAAGAGCTGAGCGACTTAAGGCTGAAAGTAGATTGCAGAAAACCCTGGATAATATGGTATCAGGGTGTATGATAGTAGGTTTCGACTGGAAATATTTATATGTAAACAGGGCTGCGGGTATCCAGTCTTTTACTAATCCCGAAGAGCTAATAGGAAGACCCATGCAGGAGATGTTTCCTGGCGTAGAGGGTTCTTCCGTTTTTGCTCAATACAAAAAGGTAATGGATGAGCGAATCCCATTAGAATTTGAAGATAAATATAGCTTCCCCAGTGGTGAAACTAGATGGTATGAATTTAAAGTGGAGCCAACCGAGGAAGGCATATTTGTCATTACAGTTGATGTGACAGATAAAAAAGAGGCACAAGACAAGATAAATAAGCATAAAGATATATTGAGTGAATCACAACGAATTGCCCAGATAGGTAGTTGGGAAAATGATTTGGTTAAGAATGAAGTGTATTGGAGTGATGAAACTTTTAGGATACTTGAAATGGGATCTAAAGATATTACCCCGTCTTTTCAGGCTTTTCTCAATATTGTACATCCCGATGATAGGGATTTAGTATATAATGCTTATAGTAATTCTATTGCTGCAAGGGGTCCTTTCGATATAATGCACAGGCTTCGTTTCTCAGATGGTAGGATAAAATGGGTGCATGAGCAAGCCAAAACCTATTATAATGATGAGGGATTACCCATTCGCTCTATAGGTACCACACATGATATCACAAGGCAGAAGGAAGCTGAGTTGATTATTCAGCAAAATGAACAGAAATACCAGCAGGTTGTTGAGAATATTAGCGATGGCCTGATGGTAAGGGATATGAATGGTAAAGTATTGTTTGCCAATCAACGTTTTCTTGATTTATACGGCCTTGAAGTATCTGATTTGGATACCATTTATCTTGGTAATCTTATCGCTCCAGAGCACAGGGACTTAATAGTAGAGCGGCATTACAGGAGATTTAGAGGTGAAGTAGTGCCTGACCAGTTTGAATTTTTAGCGCTTAGAAAGGATGGCGAGAAAAGATGGTTCGAAACCCGGCAGACTGAAAATATTGAGAATGGTAGGGTGGTAAGCGTACAAACAATTGCCAGGGATATTACCGAGCGAAAGCTTGCCGATGAGGAGCGAACAAAGATCATTAAGGATTTGGTGAATCGAAACAAAGACCTGGAGCAGTTTACTTATATAGTATCTCACAACTTACGAGCACCTGTAGCTAATATAATAGGTATAACCAACATTGTGAATGATGTTACAATGTCCTTCGAACAAAAAACATCCTTCCTGGATGCACTGGCTGTTTCAGTCAATAGAATGGATGATGTGATTCGGGACCTTAATAATGTATTGCAGGTAAGGAATAATCTAAACGAAACTAAGGAGTCTTTGAAGTTCAGAGATATCATAACCGATATTAAGCTAAGCCTTGGCAGCCTCATATCGGCAAATGATATAGTGATATTGACCGATTTTAAGAATGTGGAAGGTATCCACGCCATAAAATCCTATATCTATAGCGTGTTTTATAATCTGGTATCTAATAGTATCAAGTTCAGAAGGCCTGGTGTGAAGCTGTTGGTTGAAGTAAAATCAAACCGTGTTGGCAATAGTTTGGTACTAAAATTTACCGATAATGGTCTTGGTATTGATTTAGTGGCTAAAGGAGACCAGGTATTTGGGCTTTATAAGCGCTTCCACAGGCATATTGAAGGCAAGGGCATGGGGCTTTTCATGGTAAAGACACAGGTAGAATCGATGGGTGGCATCATATCTGTGGAAAGTAAGGTAGGTATTGGTACTACTTTCACTATTGAATTCCCCTACACTTAGGTTTTGGTAGGGGAGTTGAGGCTCAATAAGGCATTAAAAAGGCCTAATTGAGCCAAAGCTACAGGTTGCAGGGCTAAAATGATGTGGGAAGAAAAATTATATGCATGTTTGATTTAAGCTTCTAACCCACTGACATCCAACCAGATACACCTCAAATCACTGCTTCATACCCTCTGTTCCTGGCCAGTGTAGCTTAAATAGTTTTGGTGGTGCGGAAAAGAATCTTACCTTTGCACTCCCAATAAAACGGGGACAGCGATAAAAGTTCTTTACATACTGAGTGAAACGAGATAGGGGGCCAAAAGAAATTAAAAATTAATTTTGGCGGTTTGAAAATAGCCACTTACCTTTGCACTCCGTTAGAAAACGGGGGTCAAACAAAGTTCTTTAGAAAGCGAGTAACGAAATAAGGAGTCAAAAGAAATGAAAATTAATTTTGGCGGTTTGAAAATAACCACTTACCTTTGCACTCCGTTAGAAAACGGGGGTCAAACAAAAGAAGTTCTTTAGATAGTGAAAAGCGGGCAGCGGAAAACAAGCACTGAAAATTAATAAAAATAATTTTGGTGGTTCAAAAAATGCTTCTTACCTTTGCACTCCGTTAGCGAAACGAGGCTAACAAGAAGT
>CANGSR010000029.1 GCA_947456055.1 Chitinophagaceae bacterium | reverse complement strand
AGCATTGGCACCTGTTGAAGTTACTGTACCAGGACCAGACCATGTATAATTATAGAAACCTGATGTAAGGCTTGCTGAAGGACTAGGGGTAGCCGCTAAAGCAATGGTACCAGATGTACATACAGTACCAGATTGAGTACTATTTGTAACAGTCATTGTTGGCATCTGACACATTTCCATATCATCAATTGCCAGGTATTTTGAACTTGAATTGGCTACAACATCGAGACCTACATAAATAGTCTGTGGTGCTGAAGCTATTGAAACTGTAGTAGTATAATAAGTCCAGGTATTAATTACTGGAGTTATTGTAGGTAAGGCTGTACCTGCTGTCATAGAGCTGCTGCTGTTAGCAGGTATAGTACCATTATTGCTGTACTGTACATTGATAGATGTAAATGCAGTACCAGAATTATAATACCAGAAACCTAATTTATAAGTACCAGTAGTTGCGCAATACAAACCAGGTGTTATTAACCATTGATTAGGATATACAGCCAAAGGAATATAAGGAGCTCCTGTGCCTGGATAAGCAGTACCTGAATTGGCACCACCCATGAAGAGGTAATTCCATGAGCCTGCATGAGCGGCAATAAATGTAGCTGAGTTATTCTCACCACCAAATCTTGCAGCCGCCTGGTTGGTATAATAACCAGCATTACCTGTCATAGCATTTGGAGATAATGCATTAGCTACAGAACCTGTTTCGAAAGCCTGTACCCAAGGAAGAGAGTAGGGTACACTAGCAATATTTGATACTACGCTTGTTGCCTCACAACCTGAGATAGTTTCACCTACACTAAAGTAAAGAATAGCACCAGATGCTACAGGAGATCCGGTAACTGTATAAGTAGAAGATAATGCTGGCACACTGTAGAAAGCTGGAGAAGATGGTACCAACATAGTAGCATCAGTCCAGGCATATAATTTAACAGTACCGCCAACTGTAGTAGGTAATCCTGATACTGCAATTGTTGCAGTACCTGCTGCACCTGGGGTCATAGCAGCAATAACTGGTGCTGAAGGGGCTGGTGAGGTACACCTAAAGAAAGTAGGTACACTTGCACTTGCCGCACTATAAGCTACACCATTACATGAATCATGTACGAATACATAGGTATACAAGTTGTAAGTACTACCTGCTGCTAATGAGCTCATGTTCACATTTGTATTAGTTCCCTTAAGACCCTTAGCTATAATAGTACCACCACCAAGTGATGCACCAGCTGCATAGTTAGTACCATTGGTTGGGGTAGCTGATGGAGCACCAGCACCTGATAACATTGCAACAGTTAAGAATGAATCGGCAGTAGCAGCTGTAATATTTAGAACTGTAGCAGTACCACTGGAAGGAGTAGCAGTTACTGTAGTAGCTGCTGTAGGCGCCACACATGAACTTGCAGTTGCGAAAGCAATATCATCAATTGCCCAATAAACTGTGCTATAAAGGTTATTGTTCTGAGCATTTATACCGAAGAAGAAATTGCCACTTGTAGCAGGTGTAAAATAGCCAGTCCACCTCTGGTAGGTTGTATTGTTGATATTCACCAGGTTGCCTCTTGTTAAAGCTGCAGTAGTGCCTGGGGTAACTGATGTAGAATAAGTCTGGAATGGAGTAGCACCTGTTAAAGATTTAGAGGTGTTATAAACCATTGTTGCATTATAGTCACCACCACTTGGTGCTGAGTTACCCTGCCCATCAGTATTATAATAGAAGCTGAACTGGTAGGTAGTACCTGCTGTAAGGCTAAAGCCTGAGGTAAAATAATAGTCATTGGCTGCGAAGAAACCGAAGCCTGCCAGACCAGTTCCACCATGGGCAGCAATAGTAACAGGGCCACTTGAATAACCCACTGCACTACCAGAACCTGATGATGCAAATACCTGAGCCGCAGTACCAGAACCTTCCTGTGCATAGCCTGTAGCTAGCTGTGGACCTAAACCTTCCAGACATGGAATTGTATTAGCAGACAGACCTTCAAAGCCTTCAGACCATGGGATTGTAGCTAAACCATTATTAATAGTTGAAGTAGCAGTAGCATTACAACCATTGGCAGCAATTGTACTTGTTAATGTATAAACTATTGTGCCAACTACTGAAGGGGTGCTTGTAACACTAGTACCCGTAGTTGCACTTAAATAGGTAGCAGGGGCCCATGTGAAGCTAGTACCTGCACTACCTGTTGCTGTAAGTACGGTTGCAGTGCTTACACATGTATAAGTAGATACAGGAGAAACTGTAACTGTTGGGCTACCTACTGTACCTGAAACGGCAGTAATATTACAACCATCAGTACCATTAACGGTTACGGTATAAGTAGTTGCTGCGGTTGAGGCTGTTGCTGTTACATTGGCACCTGTTGTAGCGCTAAGTCCTGTAGAAGGAACCCAAGTGTAACTTGAAATACTGTAACCGCCTGTTATAGAAGCATTTGTATTGAAATTTGCAGAAGTACACAATGAACCAGAAGCCAAACTAACAGAGGCTGCAGGAATTGGATTGATGGTAACTGTCATTGAAGCATTACAACCAGTTGCCATTGTATAAACGATACTTGGTGTACCAGCGGCAACACCTGTAACCACACCTGTAGTAGAATTTACTGTAGCTAAAGAAGCATTACTGCTGCTCCATGTACCACCAACTGTTGCATCGCTAAGAGTAGTGGTTGCATTTACGCAGGCAACAGAAGTACCTGTGATAGCAGCAGGCGAAGCATTAACAGTAATTGCAGTTGTTGTAATACAGCCTGTACCTAATGTATAGGTCATTGTAGCCGAACCAGCAGCAACACCCGTTACTACACCAGTACCAGCAACTACTGTTGCTTTTGCAACATTGCTGCTGCTCCATGCACCACCACCAGTAGCATCAATTAATGTAGTTGTAGCACCTGTACATACAGTAGTAGTGCCAGTTATTGAAGCAGGTAATGGATTAACCGTAAATGCTGATGAAGTAGTACAGCCTGTAGGTATTGTATAAATGATATTGGGAGAACCAGCGGCAACGCCAGTTACAACACCAGTTGTAGAATTTACTGTAGCCATAGATGCATTGCTACTGCTCCATGTTCCACCAACTGTTGCATCAGCCAAAGTGCTTGTTAAACCAACACATGCATTTGTTGTGCCAGTAATAGAAGCAGGTGAAGCATTAATTGTAATTGCTGTAGTGGCAATACATCCTGTACCTAAAGTATAGGTCATTGTAGCTGAACCAGCTGCAACACCGGTTACTACACCGGTACCAGAAACTACTGTTGCTTTCGCAACATTACTGCTGCTCCATGCACCGCCACCAGTAGCATCACTTAATGTAGTTGTAGCGCCAGTACATACAGTAGTAGTACCAGTTATTGAAGCAGGTAATGGATTAACTGTAAAGGCAGTTGAAGCAGTACAGCCTGTAGGTAATGTATAAATGATATTAGGAGAACCAGCGGCAACACCTGTTACCACACCGGTAGTAGAATTTACTGTAGCCATTGAAACATTGCTACTGCTCCATGTTCCACCTACTGTTGCATCAGCCAATGTACTTGTTAAGCCAACACATGCACTTGTTGTACCAGTAATAGAAGCTGGTGAAGCATTAATTGTGATAGCAATAGTTGCGATACAACCAGTACCTAAAGTATAGGTCATTGTAGCAGAACCAGCCGCAACACCTGTTACTACACCAGTACCAGAAACTACTGTTGCTTTCGCAATATTGCTGCTGCTCCATGCACCACCGCCTGTAGCGTCACTTAAAGTTGTTGTTAAGCCCGCACATACTGTTGTTGTACCAGTGATTCCGGCAGGTAAAGGATTTACTGTAAATGCTGTTGAAGTAGTACAGCCAGTAGGTAAAGTATATATAATATTTGGAGAACCTGCGGCAACACCAGTTACTACCCCTGTAGTAGAATTTACTGTAGCTAAAGAAGCATTGCTGCTGCTCCAGGTTCCACCTACACTAGCATCGCTTAATGTGCTGGTTGAACCGACACATGCACTGGTAGTACCTGTAATAGAGGCTGGAAGTGGATTTACAGTGATAATTGATGTTGCTGTACAACCTGTAGCTAATGTATAAGTCATAGTTACTGTGCCTGAACTTACGCCATTTACAATACCAGTTCCACTACCTATAGTAGCTATAGCATTGTTACCACTACTCCAACTACCCCCGCCTGTTGCATCATTCAGGGTAGTTGTCGACCCTGCGCAAACAGATGTTGTACCTGTAATAGAAGCAGGTAAGGAGTTAACTGTTACTACGGTAGTATCAAAGTCAGAACCGCAACTATTATCTACAGTGTAGGAAATAGTAGTTGTTCCATTTGCAATACCTGTTAATACACCAACAGCGCTGATTGTAGCCACTGATGGTAGGTCGCTGCTCCAGGTTATAGTACCATTGTATGCAGTATCAACCAATGTTGAGGTTGCGCCCACACAAATTGTATTATTTCCTGTAAGTGAACCTGTTGTTGGTAAGGCTATTACCGATATTGTAAATGTATCATTGACTGTGCCACAACCATTGGTATTGGCATAGGAGATGATTACATTACCACCAGTAACACCACTAACACCACCTGAAGTATCTACTGTGGCAATTGCTGTATTGCCACTAATCCAGGTACCACCTGTATTAGTTTCGATAAGGTCAGTAATATCAGCCTGGCATACTGTGGATGAACCACTTATAGAGCCTGCTATTGGGAGGGTATTAACTGTCAAAGTATCAAACACGAGGCAGGAGCCTAAACCATATGATATTACCACAGTACCTGTTGCAACACCGGTTACAATGCCGGTAGCTGCACCCACTGTGGCTGTTGCATTATCACTACTTGTCCAAACTTCACCGCCAACTGTATTTGAAAGGGTAGTTGTAGCAGAAGTACACACTGACGATGCGCCAGTTATTGCATTTGGGGTTGCTATTACTGTAAATACCTTAAGGGCATTTGAACCACAACCAGTTGAGTAGGTTATAGTACATGTGCCACCAGCTATTGCACTTACATTTCCTGAAGCGTCTACAGTAGCAACACTTAAATTACTGCTACTCCATGTTCCGCCAATAACTGTATTGCTTAAAGTAGAAGATGCACCGGAACAAGCCGAAGCAGTTCCTGTGATTGCAGCCGGAGGAGTATTGATAGTTACTATTGTAGTTGATGAACAAGTATTTACTGAATAGGAGATTGTTGCGGTACCCCCTGAAACGCCGGTAACCAGCCCTGTGCCGGTTCCTACTGTTGCAATTGATATTGTGCTACTTGTCCAAATTCCACCACTTGTAGCATCGCTTAATGTAGAAGTGGCTGATGTGCAAAGTGTGGTTGTACCTGTGATACTTGCAGGGACACTATTTACTGTTACTGTTTTTACAGCTGCAGATCCACAACCGTTTGAGTAAGTTATTGTTGCTGTGCCTGTAGCAACACCAGTTGCGATACCTGTTGAAGAACCTATAGAAACTATTGCATTATTACTACTGCTCCAGGTTCCGCCAGTTGATGCATCGGTATAAGTGCTGGTTTGGGTACGGCAAATAAAGTTGCTGCCAGATATGGCAGCGGGAACTGCGTTGATATTGATTGTTGCTGTTGAGAAGCAGGTACCCAGCGTGTAGGAGATTGTTGCTGTTCCCTGGGCAATTCCGGTTGCAATACCGGTAGCGCTGCCGATTGTTGCAACGGCTGTGTTGCTGCTGCTCCATCTGCCACCTGCTGTGCCATCGCTTAGGGTTGTTGTCCCTGCCACGCAAGCAGTTGTGGTTCCTGTGATTGCAGCTGTTGTTGAGTTGATGCTAAGAACTGTTGTTGCCGGTGCGCCACATGCTGTGTAGCTGATTGTACAGGTTCCGGCTGAAACTGCGGTCACAAGACCAGATGTTGAATTGATTGAAGCTATTGCTGAGTTACTGCTAGACCAAACACCGCCTGGGGTTGTGTTGGCTAAGGTGCCTGTTCCACCTACACAGTAATTTGTGGTTCCGGTGTTTGCCGGGGTGGTGGCTGGATAAACTGTCATTGCCAATGATGCAAGTGTTCCGCATCCTGTTGTGTAACGAATGGTTACTGCTCCTGTTGCTACACCTGTAACGATTCCGGTTGAAGCGCCAATGGTTGCCCTGGCAGTATTAAGGCTGCTCCATGTTCCTAATGGGGCAGCATCACTTAATGTTGTAGTTCCGGCAACACAAACTGTGGGCGGACCAGTGATTGCGGTTGGTGGTATCTTCACCGTTACCAACGCAGTTGACCCACTCGTGAGTGAGCCTGAAGTGTTACAGGTACCTGCCCCGGTCCATGTTAGGACGCAGTAGTAGTACAGAGGGCCACCTGCGGCTGTTGAGGGTCGGTAGGTGACCGATCCTGTGGTGCCAAGAGTAGTGGCAACCGTAGTGGTACTGACCAGCGTTCCTCCTGATGTGGAGTTGGAAGCATTTGAATACCATTTTACTGAGAGACTGGTACCGCTCCTTGTCCCTGTCCCTGTGTTACAGATGTTGTAAGTAAATCTTACTAAACCTGCGGTGGCTCCCTGACAATAGGTGCCGCCACCTGTTACCGATCTGGAAGTACTCGGAGTGTACTTTTTGATTGCAAATACTGAGGATGAACTTAAGGTACATAGTAGGACTAGTACGGGTAAAAAGATCCAGCTTTTCATAAAATTTGATTTTTGTTGGAGATTATTCATGTTATTTTGATGTTTTGTGTTTAGTCCAGATAAAAGCTATGCCAGGACACCCCTGGAGGGTATCTTACATTAGTAAAATAAATTGTGCTTAACCGAGCTGCCTACACATATTCCGTTCGGGACCAATGAAAACCAGTAAGCCCTTCTGGTTTTTCCCCCTCCTGTACATCCACACCATTTTTATATTTTTTAAACTTTATTATCACTACCTGTTTTTATTTTCAGAGTGTTTTAAAGGACTCCTTTTTTCTTCAGTAGCAAGTGACAAAATTTCATGATGGTTAAAAAGCTTATCAACATAATCCTGGTTTTTCTTGTTTAATAATCATTTTTAGATTCACGTCCTCTTCAATTTCTGTTTACTATTCACTATTTTGACCGATTTCTAAGTCGTTACTCGTTTGTTAATGAAGTATTTTTGATAGTTATTCAGATTGTTAATGAATAGCTATTTTGATACTCAGTTGTACAAAAATAGTAATTAACTTTTGAAAAACAAATTTAATTAATTTAGTTAAAAAATAACTCTATTGCTTTTCGTCTTCCGCACGCAATAGGCTGAAATTGACGCCTATTTCCTCTATTCTTCGTTGTAATTGGCCTTAATCCACTCTCCACAAGCCGTAATCAGATATTTACTGTAGATTTCTGTCCTGATTCATTATACCGATGACTTAAATCGCACGATGAGTGTAGGTGCTCCTTCGGTATAATAACAAATGATTAGCAGTATTGTTAACAGTTTTGAGTAACTATCGTTAACGATTGCACAACAAACGTACAAACTGTTTTTGAATTTCCAAACATTTTTCAAAAATATTTTTAAAATTGGTTAACAAATTAGTTTATCCTACCTGTTTTGTGTCTAAAATGGGGCTGAAAATGTTTGATTTTTTTAAAAATTATTCGCCAGGGTTTGTAATTTTTATTCGAAATGGTTGAAAATCGGTGAGTTTTTTTATCGATATTCAGAACCGGGCTGGATGAAAATGTATAGTTGGTAGGAATTAGTTTTGCTGCCATTATGGCATGTCGTGCGATTTCTGGGGTAGGCCAATTTTGATTGAAATTGCCTGTTTTGTATTTTTAACCTCTAGGTTTCGTTGCGGTAGCCTCGGGTTTTGTGCGGTATTAAGTAGGGGAAAGAGAGTATTTAGGGGAGACTTTACCGGCATCAATGCCCTTTGGAATGTTAGAGCCGGCGATGAAATTTGGTTATTCGTGGTGGCAGCTCGCCCTTGCAGGGCTAAATACGTTAGTCTAAATAGATTCCCTCGGCGATGCCCTGGGCTCATATATCAAGCCCTTTCAGGGCGTTTAGCGCTTCCAATTTGTGCAAATCTGTATTTGTTTTACCCAAGATTCAAGGTGATTTAATAATACAAGGGTGGCAATTTTAAAGTAAATAAGAAATTCCCCTTAACCAAATGTCAGTGATTTAGGTGACTTGCGAATTTTGTAAGTATATTTTGATGGCTTTTCGTGTCCATGGGCGTTGCCCATCGCTCTGGGATTGCGCCCAATCAGGGCTATTGCACATTGAATACAAAGCTAAATTATCTCATTTGAACACCATTTTTTACTATATTTCTTGAATTATTGTTGTCTCTCTGCCCTTTTTTTTAGATTCTATGTTATAACAAATAGGGGAGAATTCCAGCTTCATTGCCATTTAGCCCATAGTTTTCTCACGCTATTAGAAGTAGGTGAGTTATAAAATATACCAACTATAGGTGCTAACCCATTAAACTCACTTTAAAACAGCGATACAATCTATCTCAATAAGTGCATTTTTGGGGAGTTTGGCTACCTGAACGGTGGCTCTTGCGGGTTTTGTTCCGGGAAAATAGGTCTGGTAAATCTCATTTACCTTGCCAAAATCATTCAAATCGGTCATGTAAATAGTGACTTTGGTGACATGCTCCATGTCGGAATGAGCGTCTTCTACTACGGCCTTTAGGTTGTCAAGAGCCTGTTTGGTTTGGTCGTTTATATTGTCTGAAATAAGGTTGCCAGTGGTGGGAGATAGGCCAATTTGCCCTGAGCAATAAATGGCTGAATTGCTGATTACCGCATGAGAATATGGGCCTATTGCCTTTGGTGCCCTGGGGCTATTTACTGCTACAATTATATTAGTAGTATGGCATGATGAAGCAAATAGGGTAAATAAAATCAGGAAAGTGGATCTATTTATGGTATTCATACAGGCATTTTTAGATGCCATAAATGTAGTGAAACCTCAATGAAAAACAGATTTTGCACTAAAATTCGGAAGGGAATTGTTAGTTAAATCAGGCCATTTTTCTCTTTAACCATGCCCTGAATTGTTCCCATTGCATTACAGCGCCATCGGGTAGGGTGGCCGGTCCTGTGTAGATGGTGCCCCTTTTGGTGTAATATTTATTAAATGCGCTCTGGTTAATGCCCCATTTCATGAGGAATTGCTTGCGGCCATTATTCTTTTTAATGCGAAGTGTGCTCTTAGATTGGAAATGGTATATCCTGCTTTTAGCTACACCTTTAAAAATCCTGCAGCCGGCATACCACATTTTCATGGCAAAATCATCATCGCTGCTTACTCCTGGGCTTAGTTCTATGCTATAACCGCCGGTTATGAGCCAGAATTTACGATGCACCAGTGTGGGTGGCCATGTAGAGCCAGACCAGTCTTCTTTTATGAAAGTGCTGTATTCTTTGAGTAGTTGTGACTCCTTAAATGTCTCAATTGTTTCCCCATAATCCTGGTGGATAACGCAGGGATTGTTATGATTTTGGGGTTCAATCATGGTGCCTGAGAACATAAAGCAGTCGGTATCCAGCTTATTAATCTCATAAACCAGTTGGGTATCCCACTCAGGACATACGTACATATCATCATTCATATACACTATATAGTCCATTTTGGCAAGGCCGCCGGCTTCATTTACAGCATTACAAATACCTACATTGGTTTTAGACCAGGTATGGTCTATACCTTGCTCCCGAGCCCAGGCCAATGTACCGTCTGAACCATCGTTGACATGCAATATTACCTGATGTTTATATGCCGAGTTTTTGCGGATACTCTCCACGCATAATTTTGCAAAATCCAGATTATTCCATGTGGGTATTATTATCGAAAACATCTATTGAGTCTGATATTCTTTGTATAAAGGTAAAGAACCTAAGGAACAATGTCAAAATAAATCCACGTTATGCTCGTTCTTATTCGCTTTTTCTGCGTTACAAAAGTCTTTAAATATTAGCATATTCGCAGATTTTGCGCCTTGAAAAAACAAATAATTACTTCGCCTAAATGTGGATTTATTTTGACAATGTTCCTAAGGCTATTTTACCCGAATTTCCTTTTCTCCGCCTTTTAAATCTACCTGCTTGTTTTCATTGGCGAAATCCACAGGCAGGGAGGTGTTTAACTTGCCAATTCCTTTTAATACTGCCGCCAAAACAGTAGGGTAGTCGGGCATTTCCTTTCCAGTGAAAATGATAAACAGGTGCATTTGCCTATTTTCAGGCAGGCTGGGGTAGAGCAGATGCTTGTTTAGTCTCCATGATTCTACCATTAGTCTTCTTATCCTGTGCCTGTCAACTGAAAGTTTAAACTTCTTTTTAGGCACGGAAAAACCTGCCATTACGGGCGATGGATTTGCATCCACAGGTGTGGTAAGGGAATATATGAAGCGTAGCGGAAAAACAGAAAACGCTTTCCCGGTGTGGAAAAGCGTATTAATATGCTGCTCTCGCTTGAGCCGCTCATATACTTTGAAAGTATGGCGAATAGCGAAAATTTTAAAAGGTTATTTCAGCCTGCTCTCGTCGCTAACTGTTAGTTTATGACGTCCTTTTCTGCGGCGTGATGCTAGTACTTTACGGCCATTGGCAGATTCCATACGTTTACGAAAACCATGTACATACTTGCGTGCGCGTCGGTGTGGTTGTGATGTGCGTTTCATTCTATAATTTTTTAAACCCCTTTTACAAGGGTGTGCAAAAGTAAGGAGAATTATTGTTGTGACAAAAGAAATTCTGTAAAATCCAGAATTTTTATTCTTGTTATTTATTATTCCAGCGAACCGGGCTGTTTAATCCTGTTAACCGATGCGTATTTTATACATAGCCATTAGTATAAAATAGATGCCTGTATTATTGGGTTGCAATTAATGCAAATCCATTGCGCCAAGATACCTTTCAGCATCAAGGGCAGCCATACAGCCACTTCCGGCCGCACTCACTGCCTGGCGATAGATCTTATCCTGTACATCCCCGCATGCAAATACACCTTCTACATTGGTCTTAGAAGAGCCTGGTTGGGTAATGATATATCCTTGTTCGTCCATATCTATAACTCCTTTGAACAACCATGAATTTGGTTCATGACCAATGGCAGCAAAGAATGCCTTAACTGGGATAATTGATTCCTCATTGGTTTTATTATTCCTTACTTTCACACGGTCTACCTTGTGTTCACCCAAGATTTCTACAGTATCGGTGTTCCAGTAAACAGTAATGTTTGAAGTTTTGAGAACCCTGGCTTGCATTACCTTGCTGGCCCTCATCTCTCCTTTGCGCACCAACATATGCACATGACTACATATTTTTGATAAGTAAAGTGCTTCTTCACAGGCGGTATCACCTGCACCTACTATGGCTACTTCCTGGTTTTTAAAGAAGAAACCATCGCATACTGCACAGGCAGATACCCCATGGCCATTAAGGCGTTGTTCTGATTCCAAACCTAACCATTTTGCTGAAGCACCTGTAGCTATAATTACTGAATCGGCTTCTATCCATTTTTCTTCATCCACCTCAATCACAAATGGACGCTTAGTTAAATCAACCTTAGTGACCATTCCCCACCTGATATCAGCACCCATGCGTTGCGCTTGTTGTTCGAAATCCACCATCATCTGTGGGCCCATAACCCCATTAGGGTATCCTGGGTAATTCTCAACTTCTGTTGTAATAGTCAACTGCCCACCTGGTTGAAGACCTTGATATAATACAGGATTCAAATTTGCCCTTGAGGCATAAATAGCAGCTGTATAACCTGCAGGGCCTGATCCAATTATCAGGCAATGTACCTTTTCTGAAATATTCATTTGTCTTAGAATTAATAATTTGAATTGTGCATTTGGGTTTATTCTTTAGTATTTTTTTCTAAAGTAATGATTCTGTTGGAATTAATTGAGTTTTTTCGTCTTTGTTCAATGAGTTTGTTCGTCTTTACATGGCACAAGATTATTACTCCCAGTTGTTTATTGGTGTGCAATTTTGTTATAGGTAAGGCTGCCATAACCGGCCCAAACCCCTAAAGCTCCATTGCTAATATTGCTTTGGATATTGATAGGGGAAGCAAATGGATTACCAATAGAGTTGGAGGCAAATAAGTAGGTATCCCAAAATTTGTAAACCTTATAATCTATCTCACACCATTTTAACCCTACTGTATCGCCGGGATAAAAGAATATCATCGAGTCGGAATAGTCGCTTTGCGCTGCATCATAACCTGCAAACAAGCCGATATTATTGATAGTTTTACCATTTACCACCTCATCACTGAAAATACCTGAAGGGTAAAATTGTTGGTTATTTCGTGAGGTAAAATACCGTACATAATTACCAATGGTATCGGGGTCTTTATAGTTTACAAATAACTGCAGGGCACTATCAGGTGTTTTGGGACCAGGGTAAATGGGTTTTGCGAACCACATGCTATCTATACCTTTGGGTGTAGGTATTTTTGTTGTTGATGTATAGGTCTTGCCCCCCGAGGTTATGCTTAATGTATAAAACTTGTTTTCCTCACCTATTAATACATTGGCAAGGTTGCCAGTATCTATCGTGTATACATAGAATTTGCTGTTTTTTCCTGTATCTATTGAATACTCCTTTAGGGGTATAGTCTTGATACCATCTGATATTGTTATAACAGCATTGTGGATGAAGCTTTTTTCCAGGGTGGCTAAATCTACAGTGGAAAAGAAACTTATAGTTGAAGTAAGTACAACATAAGGGGGTAAGTTGGTTTCAATAGCACCCTGGACTACAATCTGGGTAGGGGAGGAACCTAAATCAATATGAACTTCCTTTTGGCATGAAAAAAGGAATATTGACAATAAAAATGTAAGCAGGACAGGTTTGGGATTTCTGAAGAATAGCTGATCTACAGAAACGATTGGTTTTGGCATAAAATGTGTTTCACTTGCAAACACAAAGGTAATGATTTTGCAAATAGGATAATTTTGATCGGTTTCACCTAAGTGTAATGGTTTTGATAATATTATCTATATATAATGCGCTTTCCTGTTCTTTTTTACCATTGTAGGTAAAGGATATTTGGATGTCTTTATGATTGTGGTGGATAAAATAAATGAGGTAGGTATTATACCCATTCGGCAAAGTGGATACCCTGAAGTGCAGAATTGTGGTTTTGTTGGATTGTTTTTCGGGTTTTTGACAACTTAGCAATATTAGGCTGCTATCATCATATACTTTTTGCAATTGTTGCTCCAATCCTTCTTTAGAGCAGTCTATATAATCATTTACCGATTTGAATTTGCTACTTCTTGCGGTAATTAATAGGACTATTCCTGCACTTGTATCAAAGTATAGCTCTTCATCTTTTATATTATTTGTGTCTTTAATTTCCACCATTGTTGTGGGTATGCTTAGTCCAAACTTGTAGTGTTTATTATTTATTTCCTTACCAGATACATCCAGGATGGGAAGAAGTAATAGCAGAAGCATTCCCAGGCCATATTGATAAACAGATTTAATCATGGTAATGTGTTGATGATGACAAAATCAATAATTATTCCAGTTTCACAACTTCTTTTCACCCTACAAAATTAAGCTTATCCTATGTGATTAAGCCCTTATGTATATTAAATTAAAATTTTTTTATTGAAAATCGTATCGTATTAAATCTTCTATCGTCTTTCACCAAGAATACCGAATGGCCTCATTTTCTTTTTCTTCTTTAATCCAAAACCGGCAATGGCAAACTTATTAATATGCCCAATGGCTTCCTCAATTGAATCGGTAAACAAGAAAAGCTCAGCATCCTGAGGGCTAATGGTCTTCTCCTTTATCATATTGTCAATATGCTCCATCAGGTATTTATGGTATTCCTTACCCATAAGTACAATTGGAAACTTACTTATTTTCCCGGTTTGAATCATGGTAATGGCTTCGAAAAATTCATCTAATGTTCCATAGCCACCTGGCATTACCACAAATGCATAAGAGTATTTGGTCAATAGTATTTTTCTAATAAAAAAGTAATTGATTGTTACCCATCGGTCGAGGTATTTATTGGGCTTTTGTTCTTTTGGCAAAACTATATTACATCCTACCGACCTGCCACCTGCTTCTTTGGCACCTCTGTTTGCGGCTTCCATAAGGCCTGGGCCGCCACCTGTAATTACTGCAAATCCGAGTTTTACTATTTCATGCCCTAATTGTCTTGCGGTAATATAAAACGGATGCGATTCACTAAACCGGGCTGAACCAAAAATAGTAACACAAGGACCAACGAAGTGCATTTTCCTGAATCCATATATGAATTCTTTGAGCGCACCGAAAATGAACAATAATTCTTCCCATCGGGAGTGGGGCCCCTCAAGAAAAAATAACTCCTCATCTGAAATTGACGGGGTGAAATCTTTAGATGATTGCTCCATCTATACTATCTTCTATTTTTATTAATTCCCCACTATAAAAAGGGCAATAATGAACTTCTCTTTTTCCTTCTTTAGTTTTCTCGAACCAGATGCAATCGAACATGTCATTATCATATTCGTTACTTAACACATCGAAATGAATTCCCCTTATGGTCATATCTGGCCCTCCTGATACCAACCTCACTTTATCTCCAGTTATAAATTTTGGTTCCATGATTCTTTTTTATTCAAATTTATTTCTTCTTTTAGTAGGTAAACATAACTTTAGTCAACCCAAAAACTGAACTTTATCAGGTTGTTTTATTGTTTTGGATGGGATTATGGATGGAACCCTTGTAGTATAAGTATAGCGATTTCCCTAACTAATCCTATACTTAATTAGGGAAATCGCATATTCTATTAGTATGCCGTTTTATTAAAGGCAAATCCATTTATGATATAATTATAAAGGGAATTAGCTGAACTATTATTTTCGTTCTCCTTTTGGCTTACATCCATATTCCTTTTATTATCATTTTCCTGCTTCTTTCTTTTTTTTACTTTATTTGCCAGTTCGTTTGCTCCCGATTCCATTGCTCCAGGCTCATTATTACGAATTTCAGGTGTATTTTTCACCTGCATTACCGGTGGTTTTTGGGAGCGTTTCATAAGAAAGCTTTTATTTATGAGCAATAAAAATGGGCAAGCGATGGTCGTGGATAATATTAGTTATGAAACTCTTTTTAATCATTTCTGAAAAAGCAGAGCGTCCATAAGCTCCTGTAACCAATATACTATTACTATGGTCCATCAACCAGGTATTGAAATACAATTCGGGGTTGACTTGTAATTTGAAAATATTGAGGTCATTATAATGGCGGCTTACATATTCCTCTACGTAGTCAAGGTCGGGAATATGTTCACTACCAGTACCAGCAAAAACCAGTGTAGCCTTATTCTCAATTAGTTCAGGCAATAGGTACGAAAATAGTTTGATTGCATAAACCGATGAGGCACCACCATCGAATGTGAGAATTACATTTTCGGGGTGCTTATAGTTTTCTGGTATTAATATTACCGGGCATTCAGATTTATGAAGCACATTGCCTATATAATCATCCTGTGTGCTATTGCCCAGGTTTTCATAAAACAATTCACTTCCTACCACCATTAGGTCGGCATACCTTGATTCATGTTTTAATTCGGAAATCACATGTTTATCCAGGCTTTGGTGCACCCTGAATTCAATCCCAGCATGCTCGCATTTTGTTTTGAAATGTTCGATATTGGAAAGTACAATCCCTGTATCCTCCATTTCCACTTCCTTATAATATATAGGTCCACTAATTCCCCCAATAGAGTAGAGTAGTTCGGCATAATCTACCACAGGTAAAAATACACCCGTCACTAAAACTGCCTGTTTTTCGTTCAGTAGTTTTACAAATTCAAATGCGCCCTCCGAGAAATGTCTGCCGTCAAAGGCAATCACAATCTTTTTCATAAATATTGCCTTGTTTAGAATGTTATTAATAGTAAAGGAATAATGCTATTCGCCTAAAGTCAACCAGAATATCGCTATCAGTAAATTTCACTGTTCCTCCAGATTGTATTACTTTTTCTATTATGAGGTCTATAGCATCCTTAATGTCTGCTTTTTTAGCTTTATCAAGGTTGGTATCCAAGTACCCATCCTTATCAATCATGCAAGGGTAGGTGAAATTGCGTTCTACAAGCAAGGTCTTACCTTTTTGTTCCATCAAGCATCCCCAAACCTCTTCAATGCCAAATCTTAACTTATTAGCATTCAGGGCATGTTCAATATCTGTTGCTAATACATTATTCTCCTTTATTTTAATTTCCTTTATGTGCGGCAGTATTAAATTGAGTAATTGATGTGGTTTGGCTTCATTATAATTGCCATGCACATAGTCAAGTACTGATGCGCCATGATGGGTGATTTTTTTGAAATGCCCATTCATCCTTTCTGGTCCTACAACAAATAGTGGGAGATTGTACTGCTTAAGGAGTATATCCAACTCTTTGTCGATGTGATGGATGAATTTGTCCATCATTATTTCCTTCCTATCTACAGTATCAGTAAAGTTTTCGATTTTTTCAGCAATATCATTGGTGAAACTTTCAATAGTAGATGGATGGGTTAAATTGATTCTCAACAATTGGAAGCGGTCACCAAGGTATATCTTATAGAAGTCAAAACTTTGAACTAATAGCAAGTATTTATCTGTATTGTTGATTGAGTTGATTAAATCCCTCAATTCATAATGCTCGTCAACAAAAATATGCTCATCAAGGCCTACATCGAGATAGTATATTTTTTCCTGTAAAGAAGAGAGGAAGACTGCAACTGTTTTCTTACCCTTATTGTTATCAATGTTCTTATGCAATGCTGCAATCATTTCAATAACTGCATCGGCTTTGTGGTTATATTGGGTTTGCAATTCAGTGATTAGCTTAGTGCATACCTCATTTAAATGAGTAGCGAAGTTTTCTCCTTCTAGAGGTAAAATGAGTGTGACATTAGGATATAAGTTATTGCCCTCTTTTTTATTTTCTGCTGGTATTACTGCTGTCGTATCCATATCAGGTAATTTATTTATACAAAAGTACCGCCATTTTAAAGCTGATAATATGACACTGGTCAGCAACTTGTTTGATATAAAACATGTTGAATACCAGCGGCACTCACATAACATAATTACATGTAATAAAATAAACTCATAGAATATATTATAAATGTTTAAATTTTTTATTAAAAATTTGGTAGAACTACAAGGGGTAATAAAATAATAATCTAAAAAATAATTAAAGACACTAGGGTCTTTTGGTAATAATGCCAAACAAACTGTTAACTTTGTAAAGAATAAATTGATTTGTCTATTATACATGCCATTTACTACGCTTAACAACGAATCTTTTCAGGCGCTATTTAATTATGCCAGTATTGGAATACTTGTGGCCAACTCGCAAGGTGAAATACAGATGGCAAATAAGTTCATAGAGCATCAATTTGGTTATCAATCAAGTGAACTATTGGGGGCAAAGATTGAAATACTCATTCCTAAACGGTATTCTGAAAAGCATATCAAGCATAGGGAGCGTTTTAGTACTGACCCACACAGCAGGCCTATGGGCTTAGGAATGGAACTTTCGGGCCTCAAAAAGGATGGTACTGAGTTTCCGGTTGAGGTAAGTTTGGGCCATTATACTATTGATAACGAAAAATTTGCACTCGGATTTATAAGCGATATCACCCAGCGTAAAGAGACTGAACAAGCTATTGCCCAGCTCAATGCCCATCTTGAAGAGAAGGTAAAGGAGGGTACACAGTCTTTAGCACTTACGGTAGAGCAATTAAGCGCCCAGATTAAGGAGACTGAACGCAAGGATACTGAATTACAAAGAGTTAATACATTTTTGAATAATATCTGGAACCATGCCGGTGCCATTATTATTGTATGCGATAAGAATGGCTTGATTCAGTTTTTCAATCCTGCTGCAGAACGGGCATTGGGTTATGAATCAGATGAATTGGTAAACCAGCATACCCCGGCTTTATTCCATGCCCTGGAAGAGCTGGAAGCCAAGGCAACCGAAATTTATGAATTGTGTGAGCGTGAAATAAAGCCTGATTTCGAAGTGCTTGCAGAACTGGCGCAGGTGAGCAATAATAATGGTCTGGAATTTCATTATGTTAGAAAGGATGGTTCAAATTTCTTTGTTTCATTAGATATAACGCCGCTTAAGGACGACCAAGGTAATATCACCAGCTATCTATGCATAGCTATAGATATTTCTGAAAAGAAAGTTGCTGAGGTGGAACTAAGGGCTGCCCTTGAGAAAGAGAAAGAACTGAATGAATTGAAATCGCGTTTTGTTTCAATGGCATCTCATGAGTTCCGTACTCCTTTAAGTGCCGTATTGTCTTCAGCTTACCTATTATCAAGATATACAGGTGGTGAGGAACAGGTTCAGAGAGATAAGCATATACAAAGAATAGTAACATCAGTTTCCTCACTCACCGAAATATTGAATGATTTTCTCTCTGTGGGCAAAATTGAAGAAGGTAATATACATCCTAATTATGCCCGCTATGATATTAAGAAGCAGATGAATGAGGTGATACAAGATGTACAACACTTGTTGAAAAAGGAGCAAAGAATATCTTATAATCATTCAGGTGGTAATATTGTATATTTAGACCCATCAATGATGAAGCACATCATTACTAACCTGCTTTCTAATGCCATTAAGTTTTCTAACGAGGGAGGTGAAGTGGAATTTATTACTGATGTGAGGGAGGATGAGTTGGTGGTTTCAGTAAAAGACCAGGGTATTGGTATTCCGCCCGAAGACCAGGCTAGTTTGTTCAAACGGTTTTTTAGGTCATCGAATGTTACCAATATTCAGGGCACAGGTTTGGGACTGCATATCGTAAGCAAGTATGCCGAACTAATGAATGGGAAAATAGATTGTAAGAGTGAGTTAGGAAAAGGAACACAATTTATAATTACATTTAACGATAAAAAAGCGTCTAATGAAATCAATATTGATTATTGAAGATAATGAGGATATAAGAGAAAATGTAGCTGAGATATTAATGCTTAGCAATTATAAAGTATTGATGGCCACTAATGGCAAAGAAGGTATTGAGGCAGCACAAAAGCATATACCTGATTTGATTATTTGTGATATTATGATGCCAGGTGTAGATGGATATGGGGTACTGCATATTCTACATAATGATGTGTCAACCCAAAATATACCATTTATCTTCCTTACATCGAAAAGCGAGCGTAGCGATTTTAGGTCGGCTATGGAAATGGGAGCAGATGATTATATCACCAAGCCTTTTGCAGGCAACGAATTGCTGAATGCAATCCAGAGCCGTTTTAAAAAGGTGGACATTATGAAGAAGCAGCTAACACCCGATTTGGCTGGTTTCAATGAGTTAATGTCTACAGTAGATAATAAAAAGAGCCTGGATGATCTTAAGAACGAAAGCAACTCTAATACTTATAAAAAGAAGCAGGTAATCTATAAGGAAGGTTCTCACCCTCACTATTTGTACTACATCATTAAGGGTAAGGTAAAAACCTTCAAGACGCATGAAGATGGTAAGGATCTGGTGATGGATTTGTATAATGATGGTGACTTCTTTGGTTATGTTTCCCTGCTTGAAGGTACTTCTTATAAAGAAAATGCCGAAAGTATGGAGGCTACAGAATTGGCACTTATACCCCGTAAGGATTTCGAAACCCTAATAAATAGCAATCCTGCTACTGCACAGAAATTTGTGAGCCTACTTGCAAAAAATCTTGCCGAGAAAGAAAAGCAATTATTGGGTGTTGCCTATAATACGCTGAGGAAGAAAGTTGCTGAAGCCTTGATAAGCTTACAGAAGAAATACCACATTAATAAGAAGGAGCCTTACCTCATAGACATCAGCCGTGATGACCTGGCTACTATTGCTGGCACTGCTACGGAATCATTGATTAGAACATTAAGTGATTTCAAGAGCGAAAAGCTGATTGATATTAAAAGCGGTAAGGTGGTGATTACTGATGATAAGAAGCTAGAGAATTTAATTAGGTAAAATATATTTATATATACAGGCAGGATACATTTGTCACGTATCCTGCCTGTTTTATTTTACATCCATCTAACCGCAAAGCGGTTGAAATCATGCCTCAGTTCACCTATTACCTTTTCGGTAGCCTCAAATCGATCTTTCTGCTCGCTATGCAGTTTATGTAAATCGTTATCTACATAGCCGGCTTTATTGGTCTGCAGTTGTTTGGCAATTTCTGTGAGGTTGTGATTAATATCGTGCTTTAAAATGTCAATATTTTCCTGTTGCAGGGTTATTGAATTTTCATAGTGTTCTACATGTGCCAAAAGTTCCTTGCTTGTATTTTTACTGGCTATTTCTGTTAGCCTCTCCCTAAGAACATTTAATTCATCTTTATAAAACACAAGGGCACTTAGCCAACTTTGGTGTTCATCGCTTATTACTGAAATCTTTTCCTTTGTCATATTGTTTGGTTTTATACAAAATTATAGCACATATAAATCGGATTTGATGATTACAATCATCTATAAAGAACCCAATTTTGGGTATATTCTGTCATTAATCAATGTTTGGTTTTAACAGTATTATTAGTGCAATTGTGGATTTCTTTATTAGGCATTATTGATCGGGGATTCATGGATTTATTTAGTTGGAAGTCTGTAGGTAAATTCAACCCAATTGTAGGTTTGCACGGCGATTTAAAATGTTTAATACAATGTGTATTATCCTAGTGATGTGTATGGGAAATTGTTTTATTTACCTCATCCATTTTCATTCGTGTATACTTGTGTAATTTTGTCTATATAAAACCGGAGGAACATTTATGAGCTGATTTGGATTAAATAAATATTTAAACTACCTTAGTTCAAATTATCCTAATGAATTTGTACTTAAGACTCTTTTTTGGAGCTGTTTTGTTATTATCTATTCCTGATGACCTTAGTGCTAAAAATGCTCTGAATAATTCCACTAATAAATTATATTTCCTTGAAAATAAAGGCCAGGTAACCGACCAAAATGGTAAACCAAGAACTGATATTCAGTTTGTTTTGCCATCATCTGGTATGACCTTATTTATTGGGAATGGCACTTTGCATTATCAGTTTATGAAACTAACCCAAAACGGGCTTGCAGAATGTCTGAAAAATAGTAATATCAATTCTCCTGAGTATTTTGATGAAAAACTCAATAAAATGGCTGCGCTTTCATCAGCCGAAATACAGACCTACCGTATGGATGTACAGTTGGTAGGTGCTAATCCTGATGCAGAAATGGTGGTAGATGAAAAACAAGCATATTACGAAAATTACTACCTACCAGGATGCCTTGAAAATGGTTGCCATGCCCATACCTATAATAAAATTACCTACAGAAATATCTATGATGGTATTGATTGGGTTATTTATATCAAAGGTAATAAGCTGGAACATGAATTCCTGGTGAAGAAAGGCGGGGACGCCAGCCAGATTAAGATTGAATATAAGGGCCAGACAAATTTGAAATTGAATGCTGATGGAAGTATTGTTGCCATCACGCCAATGGGGGAGGTAAGGGAAAAAGCCCCAATCTGCTATAGCTCTAAAAATGGTATTAATGATGTTATTCCATCCTCCTACGCTATTGAAGGTGATATATTAAGTTACATTATCAATGCTCCATCAGAATCAATGGTTATAGACCCTACATTGGAGTGGGGTACTTACTACGGTTTAGATTCTTTTCCTAGTCCGGCTTATGGCGTATCGTGCGACAGGTTTGCTAATGTATTTATGGCAGGGCTTACCTATTCATCATCAACCATAGCTACAACGGGTAGTTACCAGTATACATATGGTGGCAGTGCCGATGCCTATCTGGTGAAATTTGATTCATCAGGGAACAGGCTTTGGGGCACTTATTATGGGGGAAGCCAGGGCGATTGGGCTAATGCAATATGTGTGAGCTATACAGGCAGCATTTATTTGTCTGGTACTACTATTAGTCCGGGTTTAGCTACAGCGGGTGCAGCCCAAGCTACCCTAGGTGGCGGTGGTTGGGATGCATTTGTAGCCAAACTGGATGAAAATGGTTTCCGCCAATGGTGCACCTATCTAGGTGGGAATGGCTCTGACTACGGAGCATCAATCTTTACCGACCGTTATGGACATGTTTTAACATCTGGAAATTCAAATAGTGTTAATAATATCGGCACTGTTGGTAGTTACCAGCGTTACTTGAGGGGGGGGATTGATTGCTACCTGGTGCAATACGATACTTTGGGTACTAAAATATTTGGAACCTATGTAGGTGGCACAGCTAATGATTTTGGTGGGGCTGGTTGTTCCGATGGTTTGAATTACTATGTTGCTGCCTGGACTGCATCTACATCAACAGGTATGACTACCCCAGGCACCTACCATGAAACTTATGGGGGAGGTGGAAGTGATGCCTATGTGATAAAGTTTGATAATGCTGGAGGCCGGGTTTGGAGTTCATATTATGGAGGAACAGGTTCTGAAGGGGTAGGTGGTATTACCTGCGATTTAGCCGGTCAAATTTTTTTATTGGCATCTACTACCAGCGATTCATCAATTTCTACACCTGGATGTTCACAACGTTTCAGGGCTGGTGGGGTAGATGCTTACCTGGTGAAAATCGACAATGAATTAGGCTTGCCAATTTGGGGTACCTTTTATGGTGGCCCTGGAGTAGAAAATGACGACCAAAGCCGAATCTGTACAGATAATTCAGGGAATGTATATATAACTGGTTTTACTACCAGTCTCACTGGTATTGCTACAACAGGTGCAAACCAAGCCACCTTTGGTGGTGGTGATGATGATGGCTTTGTAGCTGAGTTTACTGGTGCTGGTACCAAGCTCTGGAGCACTTTTTATGGCGGCGATGGTAGTGATGAGCCACGTGCTTGTGCTTTCGACGGACGTGGCCTGTATGTAGTGTGTGAAAGTTATAGTACTAATAATATTGCCACAACCGGCAGTTTTAAAGATTCATTTGGTGGGGGTATTTATTATAATGGGTTTATGGGTAAATTTTCAGATGTAGATACTGCACTTATACCAACCGCAACAAATTCTGTAACCCTGCATAGTTCCAACTTCTCCCTTTTCCCTAATCCCAATATAGGATCTTTCACTATTAGTGGTACATTGCAAAAAACACTTAGCGATATTCAGGTATCTGTAATAGACATAAGTGGCAGGGTAGTATTTACAACTACTTTCGGAGTAGCTTCAGGTAGTTTTCAAAAAACAATTGACCTTTCCTCTACCATTCCACAGGGTACTTACTTT